>CALFSF010000557.1 GCA_937917025.1 uncultured Paraburkholderia sp. | reverse complement strand
GGCGTGGGCATCGTGGTGCCCAATCTGCTCAGCTATCCGGATTCGGTGGTCGTACTGGATATCAAGCAGGAGAACTTCAATCTCACTGCGGGCTACCGTCGCACGCATGGGCACGACGTGTACCTGTTCAACCCGTTTGCGGAGGACGGCCGCACGCATCGGTATAACCCGCTGTCGGCGATTTCGGACGGCGTGTTCCGGGTCGGCGACATCCTCGCGATCGGCTACGCGCTGTATCCGGTCGGCGGTCACGACGACTTCTGGAAGGACCAGGCACGCAACCTCTTTCTCGGTATCGTGCTGCTGCTGTGCGAATGGCGCGATGCGCGCCGCACCGGCAACAGCGATGTGCCCGACTACCCGGTGACGATGGGTGAGGTACTGCGACAGTCATCGGGCAACGGCATGCCGGTCAAGGCATACCTGCAGCAGGCGCTGCTGCAGAACCGGCGGCGGCTCACTGGCGCGTGCGTCGATGCGCTGAACCGCTTTCTTGCGAATGACGACAAGGTGCTCGCCAGCATCCTTGCGACCTTCAATGCGCCGCTGACGATCTGGGCCAATCCGATTGTCGACGCCGCGACGAGTGCAAATGACTTCGACCTGCGCGATGTGCGCAAACGGCGCATGTCAGTCTATGTCGGGATCACGCCGGATCACCTGACGGAGGCGGCGCTGCTCGTGAACCTCGTGTTCTCGCAACTCGTCAACCTGAATACGCGGCAGTTGCCCCAGGACAATCCACAGCTGAAGGTCCAGTGCCTGCTGCTGATGGATGAATTCACCTCCGTCGGCAAGATCCACATCATCGCCCGCGCGGTCGCCTATATGGCCGGATACAACCTGAGGCTGCTCTCGATCGTGCAGTCCGTGTCGCAGCTCGAGTCGGTCTATGGCCGGGCGGATGCCAGGACGTTCGTTACCAATCACGCGATGCAGATCATCTATGCGCCGCGTGAGCAGAAGGACGCGAACGAATACTCGGAGATGCTCGGTACCTTCACGGACCGCTCACGCAGCGTGAGCCGGTCGAACGCGATCTTTGGCGGCCGCGGTGGGTCAAGCGAGAGTTTCTCCGAGCAGCGCCGCCCGCTCCTGCTGCCGCAGGAGCTGAAGGAACTGGGGCGTGAGAAGGAAATCATCCTGCTCGAAAACACGAAGCCGATCCTGGCGGAGCGGATCTGCTACTGGCGCGATCCTGTTTTCACGTCACGCCTGGTGGCTGCGCCAGCGATTCCAGCGATGGATCTCGTACGTTTCGTCGCCCAGGTCGAGCGGCGGGTAAGGGATGTGCAACCGGACGATGTGGATGAAGCCGGCGTGCTGCACATATCCCCGGACTATCTGGAAGTACTGCAGGCCTGGGATCCCCGTGACTTGCCACGGGATCTCAACGACGTGAGCGACGAAGAGGCGGCCGCCTACGTCGAGCGGCACTTCATGCTGCTGGGTGTGCCAGCTGCGCGCGTTGCGTACGCGGCGCGCCGGCTGTCGCCGTCTGATCTCGACGTCGCGGAATTGCGCCCCGCAGAAGGCGCGCCAGGGCGCAAGGCCAGGCGCGCTTCCCGTGCACCGCGTATGCAACGCGGGCGAGCCACATCGCGCACGGCTGACGGATCGAACGTCGTGCCGCTTCATGGAGAACGTCGATGAATACGCGGTATCTGAGCGAAGAAGAACGCACCCGTGCGGCGCTGGCCATGGTCCCGGCCGAGGACTACGCGACGTGGGTCGATATGGCTTTTGCGCTCAAGCATGGGTTCGGCGAGGCCGGCTTCGACATCTGGGACGAGTGGAGCCGCACTGCCCACAACTACAGCGAGCGTGCGGCGCGCGTGACCTGGCGCTCGGCCGGCGAGTCGGGCGGCAAGACACTTGCCTCGCTCTTCTGGCTCGCGCAGCAGCACGGTTTCGATGTACGGGCCTCGCGTGCGGCAATGGATCCGGCAGACAGGTCGCGCATGCTGCCAGTCCATCCGTCAGTGGATAAGGGGCGGCACGATGCCCAGCTTGAGGCTCGCGTGCGTGCGCGACAGGCTGCTGTCGCGCGGGAGGCGATGGCGATCTGGAAGTGGGCCCGGCCAGTCGGTCCCGGGCACCCGTATCTAGAACGCAAGCAGGTCCGGCCAGTCCCGACGCTGCGCGAGCTGGAGGCCGAAGAACTCCATGCACTGCTCGGATACGCGCCGCGCAGTGCCGAGGAGCCGCTCACGGGGCGCGTGCTGGTGGTGCCGGTCCGCATCGGCGACACCCTCTCGACACTGGAACTGATCGATGCCGAAGGGCGCAAGTCGGCTCTTGCGGGCGGTGCGAAGTCGGGCGGCTACTGGGTGGTGGAACCAGGCCGGTTCCGTGATGGCGCTGTGACGCCCGTCCTGATCGCCGAGGGCATGGCAACAGCACTGGCAGCGTGGCAGGCGACCGGCTGGTTCAGCGTCGCCGCACTGTCGAGCGGCAACCTGCGGGCGGTGGCGGCAATGTGGCGCGGCCGTTACCCGGAAGCGGAGATGCTGGTGCTCGCCGATCTCGGCGCGGGCTATGAACATGCGAAGCAGGCCGCGTTCGGCACGTCATCGCTGCTGGCCGAGCCGCGCTTCGCGCCGCACGCACGCATTGCCGGCGACGTGCCGACTGATTTCGACGACATGGCCGTGTTGTCTGGGCCCGGTGTCGTTGGTGAGCTTTTACGGGAGTCGCTGTACGGAGCACCGCAACGGGATGCAGCGGGTGGAGAAGCAGACGGACAGGCCCTGGTTGCACAGGGATCGGACGACGCACTGAGGGAAGACCATGCACTGAAGGAGGACCATGCAATGGGCAATGTGAAAGAGAAGCTCGTGGGTGATGGAGAGGTGTCGGGTCGGCGCCGTACGACGCGTCGTCGGGCCGGTCAACAGGACGCGCCAGAATCGACGCAGCAGGAAAGCACGACATCGGTCCCAGTGCCGGCAACTGCGGAGGCACAGTCGCGGTCGCCGGACGCGGACCGGCGGGAAGCCGATGCGCCGAAGCCAGCTCCTGCCCCCGAGCGCGGTGTGGAAGCGTCGGCGCGCCGGCAGGTGGGCGAACCACTGTACGGACTGGACGCGGTACCGGGCGAGATCAAGGCACTTGCGCAGCACCGCTTCGGCGCGCAGATCCGCATGGCGACGCCGCGCGAAAACGGCGGCCCGTACCGCGGCGAGGTGTTCAACACCGAGCACTACCTGATCCAGGAGGTGTCCACACGTAGCGTGGTGTTCCATGCGAAGTCGGACATGGAGTTCGTCTCGGACCGCCTGCGGTGGATGGACGAGAACCAGCGTCTCAATGGGGCCGAGGTACAGGTCGGTTACGACGGCACCCACGGGAAGGTGTATCCGTGGGACCGTGCGCGCGACCTGCTCGAGCGCACGGTGGCCTCGCTGAAGAAGTCCGCCCGCGAGGTGGGTTTCGGTAACGACCTCGACGCAACGCTTGACCAGCTGCAGGCCACGTCGTGGACGCGGGTGAGGGAAGCACGGGCGGCGGCACTCGCGCAGTCGAAGGAGCGCGCCGGCCGCGAGCAGGAGCAGGGACCGGGCCAGCAACGCTGAGCGTGCGACGCTCTGCCCGCCAGTGCAGAGCTCAGAGGGAGATCCATGATGGATGAAACCGCAACTTCTTCCGGACCGCGTGCAGACGAACCGGTCATCAACGTGATCGAGCCGGATCTGCCACCCGTCCCGGATCCGCAGGGCGCCGCCGCGGGCGCGCAGCGCTTCGATCAGACCGCGGCCGACGCACTGGCCGCACGCCGGCGCCGCGAGTTCGATGCCGTGCGGGCGCGGCTGCGCGATCAGGCCATCCAGGCGGATGAACCCTCGCAGACCGCTGCACAGCAACCGGTATCGCACCAGGCATCGCAGCAGGCGGCGTCCCGTGGCGCCGACGATGCGTCCGCGACGCGCTGGGCGCCGCTTGGCAATCCGCCGGAGACGGTGCGCAAGCGCTACCTGCGGGCCGGCAACCAGTATTTCCTGAAAGACGCGCCGCATCAGCTCGCGTTCGAGGATATCGGTCCGTACCTCGTGACGGAACACAACCGCCCCGATGTCGTCGAGTCGATGATGGACATGGCCCGTGCGAAGGCCTGGGGGCGCATCCGGGTGTCGGGTCACGAGCAGTTCCGGCGCGAGGTATGGGTTCAGGCAACGCTGCTCGGCATCGAGGTGAGTGGCTACGAGCCGAAGGCAGTCGATGTCGCCCGTCTGGCCGAAGGCCGTCGTGACCGGATGACGAACCGCATCGACGGGGTGGAAACGACCGCGGCCGCGCAGGTTCCTGCGAATCGACCAGCAGCGCCTGGCCCCACAAAATCACAGTCGGCGCAAGCGGCGAGGCGTGAGGCTCCCCGACAACCAGAGGCTCGTGCGTCGGCTCCACCGGCGCCGGCGGAGCCGCCCCGAACCGCGCCAGCCTCCGAAACGGGGCCACACGTTGCCGAGTCCGAGGGGCAGGAGCGGCAGCGCTATATGGGCGAACTGGTCGAGCATGGCGGTGCGCCCTATCAGCACAATCCGGCGCGCAGCGACTCGTATTATGTTGTCTATCGCGATACGGGCGGTGCGGACCATGTCGTGTGGGGTGTGGACCTGGAACGGGCCGTGGCGGAGTCCGGCGCTCTTGCCGGACAGCAGGTCACGCTCGAAAACCTCGGCCGGCGGCTCGTGACAGTGATGGTCCCGGTTGTCGATGCGACTGGAAATGTGATCGGCGAAGAGGAAAAAGAGGTCTATCGCAATACGTGGCAGGTCGATGTTGTGGGGCAGGAGCGTGCGCAGTTGGATCCCGAGGCGCGCGGCAGGAGGAGCGACGCTGGAAGGAGTGAAACCACAGCGCCGGAAATGCCGGAGCAGGCGCAGACGCAGGCCGCACGGCGGCGTGAGCCTTCCGTCGTGGCTCCCGCAGAACGTGCTGTTCAGATGGCGGTGCTGACCGCTGCGATGCGGCAGCAGGGTTTCAGCGAGCGATCCATTGCACGCGTGCAGCAGCATGCGCAACGGCTGCTGGAGGCGTTCGTGGCGGAGGGCGTTGCGGTTCCGCGACCGCGCGTGTTTGATCCCGAGGCGCCCTCCACGCGCAGCCGCCGGACGCGCACGGCTACGGAGCGCACCCCGACCCGTGAGGTAGAACGTGGGCCGACAGAACCCGGGCCTCCGTCCCTGTAGGCGCACAGACATGGCCTCGCGTGCGCGACTGTGTGTGGATCTCGGGCCGGCGAAATCACGCTGGGAAGCATGGTGTGCCCTTCACGGTCTAACGGCGGCCGATGGGGTCCGGCAACTGGTCCACGGTGTGCTGAGCCGGGACGAGTTGTCAGACGGGTTCCCTGGGCGTGAACGTCACCGCCTTCCGGCCGACGGGCATCGCGAACGCGTGGAAATCCGTCTCACGCAGGAGGAACTCGAAGCAGCCAGCCAGCGTGCGCTGTCCGGTGGACTGAATGTCAATCGCTGGATGGTCGCGGTGATCCGCGCGCAGTTCATGCATGAGCCGCAGCTGGACGAGCGCGAGATGCGACTGCTTGCGGACTCGAACCAGCATCTGGCCATGATCGTGACGTTGCTCGGCCGGTTGCAGGCAAGCGGCGGTACGCACGACGCGGCGCGCCGGCTTGAGGACACGCGTGCCGTGATTGATACGCACCTGCGTACAGTGACGCAGGTGCTGCGCGCCAACCTCGATCGCTGGAGCCGCTAGCATGTCGTTCCCGAAAACCTGGGTCGACCAGATGCTGCTGAACTGGGGAGACCGGCTTTTTCATGATCCGCTGCGGCACGTGCGTGCGCCACGCATGTCACGCGGGGAGCTTCAACGCGATGTACGACGCATGCGTGAGCAGCTTGCCCGCACGCTCAGGCGCACCCCCGAGGTGATGGTCAAGATCACGAACAAGGCATCGGGCGCGCAGGGCATGGGCGCGATGCGCCGTCATCTGCGCTACATCTCGCGTAACGGACGGGTCGAACTCGAGGATCAGGACGGGATGACCATGCTCGGCCGCGAGGCACTGCACGATCTCACGAATGCGTGGCACCTCGGTGGCTGGGGTATCCCGGAAGAAAGCCGCAGGCGGGAGGTGTTCAACGTGCTGCTCTCGATGCCGCCGGGCACAGACAGGCAGGCGGTACGCAATGCCGCGCGCGCGTTCGCGGCGGAGGAGTTTGGCGACGGCCGGCGGTATGTGTTTGCCGCGCACGATGACGAGGCGCATCCCCATGTGCACCTGAGCGTTCAGGTACGTGGACCGGACGGAAAGCGACTCAATCCGCGCAAACAGGACCTGCAGCGCTGGCGCG
>CALFSF010000556.1 GCA_937917025.1 uncultured Paraburkholderia sp. | reverse complement strand
CGCTCACCGATGGCCTCGACGCGCTGCGTGCCGCCGGCACCGAAGCGCGCGCGCTGTCGCTGATCGGCGGCGGCGCGCGCAGCAACTACTGGGCGCAACTGCTTGCCGACGCGCTCGACACGCCGACGCGCAAGCACGGCGGCGGCGAAACCGGCGCGGCACTCGGCGCGGCGCGGCTCGGCTGGCTCGCAGCCGGCGGCGATCCGGCGACGGTGCTCACGAAGCCGCCCGTCGAAATCGAATTCACACCGGACCCCGCGCGGCATGCCGCGCTGCGCGCGCGGCTCGACACGTACCGCGCGCTCTACCGGCATGTGCGGCCGCTCTTCGATCCGGCGCGCGCGCCACTGGCGTGAGCCATTGATGTGAGCGCGTCCGGCATCCGGACGCGCAACCGGTTTTAGAAAGACGACTGCTATCATCGGCGCGCGATCCATTTCCGGTCGTCGACGCACCGAACCCTGTCACGCGGCGCAAGCCGCTCACGTCAAAGATCCATCGTGTCCAGGTCTACCGAAAAACTCGATCTCGCCACCCGCGCCGCGTGGCTCTATTACGTCGCGGGCAACACGCAGAACGAGATCGCGGAAAAGCTCCAGGTGTCACGCCCGGTCGCGCAGCGGCTCGTCGCGTTCGCGGTCGAGAAGAACCTGATCCGCGTGCGCGTCGATCATCAACTGGCCGACTGCCTCGCGCTTGCCGACCAGCTGTCGAAGCGCTACGGGCTGTCGTTCTGCGAAATCGTCCCGGTCGACGACGACACGCCCGAAGAGATCGACCGCAAGCTGGCCGTCGCGGGCGCACAGGTGATGGAGCGCTATCTGCTCGAGGAAAAACCGATGATCGTCGCGGTGAGCAGCGGGCGTACGCTGAAGGCCGCCGTCGACCAGATCGCGCAACTCGATCGTCCGCAGCACCGGCTGGTCTCGATGGTGGGCGCGATCGCGCAGGACGGCTCGTCAAACCGCTACGACGTCGCGCTGCATATCTCCGAGAAAACCGGCGGCAAGCATTTTCTGCTGCCCGCGCCGCTGATCGCCGATAACGAAGCCGAGCGCGCGCAGTGGGTCAATCACCGGCTGTATCGCATCGTCGAATCGCTGTCGGGGTCGGCGGATGTCGCGTTTGTCGGGATCGGCAATATCGGGCCGGACTGTCCGCTGCATGAGGACGGGTTCATCACGTCGGCCGAGGTGAAGGACCTGGTCCAGCGCGGCGCCGTGGCGGAAATGCTGGGGCTGCCGATCAACGCAGCGGGTGCGCGGGTCGTGTCGCCGACCGGCAACCGCGTCACGAGCCTCTACCTGGATTCGCCGCCGAAGCGGCCGACGATCGGCTTCGCCGGCGGCGAGCGCAAACGCGATGCGGTGATTGCCGCGCTGAAGGGCGGCTGGCTGTCGGGCCTCGTGACCGACGAGCGCTGCGCGCGCGCGGCGCTGGAAGACGGAACGCAGCAATAACCTGGCATGGGGCCGGCGGAACGCGCTAAAGCGCGAACGCCGGTCGACATGAGACGGCCAAAGCTGATCGCAAGCGCTGACGCTAAAAAAGCTGCGCCGCCGGGGAGACAGCAGACGGCGCAGCAGTCAGTTGCCCGTTGTTCGGGCCTTGCAGCGCGGCGGGTTCTAACGCCGCGCCGCAACGCATCGAAGCTTCACGCAGCCAGCACCTCGATGATCTTGCGCTCGAACGCCTGACCGTTCGCATCGAACAGATGGCAGTGATCCGGCGTCGCGCCCAGCTTCAGCGTCTCGCCACGGTCATGGCGTTCCAGCGGCGGAATGCGCGCGATGACGCCATCGGGCGCCACGCTCGATTCCGCATACAGGTACGCCGCGTCACCGAGCGATTCGATCGCCATCGTCGTCACCGAAACGCCGTATTCGCCCGAATTCACGTGCGTGTGTTCGGGCCGGATGCCGACCGTCACCTTGTCGCCCTCCTTCACGTTCGAAGGCTCCACCGCCACGCGCTGCGTCTCGCCCGTGTCGTAGCGCACCGTCACGCCATCCGCCGTCACCGACTGCACCGTGCCTTCGAAGAAGTTCATCTTCGGCGAGCCGATGAAGCCCGCGACAAAACGGTTCGCCGGCGCGTGATACAGACGGTTCGGGCTGCCGACCTGCTCGATGTTCCCCGCCGACAGCACGACGATCTTGTCGGCGAGCGTCATGGCTTCGACCTGATCGTGCGTCACGTAGATCATCGTCGTCTTCAGCTCGTCGTGCAGGCGCGCGAACTCGAGGCGCATCTTCACGCGCAATGCCGCGTCGAGATTCGACAGCGGTTCGTCGAACAAAAACACCTTCGGCTTGCGGGTGATCGCGCGGCCGATCGCGACGCGCTGACGCTGCCCGCCCGACAGCTGCTTCGGCTTGCGGTCGAGCAGATGGTCGATGTGCAGGATCTTCGCCGCGTTGCGCACGGCCGCGTCGATTTCCGGCTTTTTCGTGCCGGCGAGTTTCAGGCCGAACGCCATGTTGTCGTACAGCGTCATGTGCGGATAAAGCGCGTACGACTGGAACACCATCGCGATGCCGCGTTTGGCCGGCGGAATGTCGTTCACGCGCACGCCGTCGATGTTCAGGTCGCCGCTGCTGATGTCCTCGAGGCCGGCGATCATGCGCATCAGCGTCGACTTTCCGCAACCGCTCGGCCCCACGAATACGACGAACTCGCCGTCCGCGATGTCGAGGTTGATGTTGCGCATCACTTCGGTGTCGTCGTAGCGCTTCGCGATGCCGCGCAGGGTCAGGCTTGCCATGATGTGTCTCCCAATGGGGCTGCTGATGCTTCCACTTTCATTTTCACGTAATTGTGCGCGCCGCCTCGCATCAATGCGAGCCTATGGCGACACGCTCCATCCACTGCGTGACGAATACCGGCAGTTGCCGCATGTCGTCGAACACGTGCACCGCGCCGGCCGCGCGCAGCGCCTCGATTTGCGCGTCGTTCGCGTGGCCGCCGCCGATAAAGCCGATCACCGTCATGCCGGCCGCGCTCGCCGCGCTCACGCCCGTCACGCTGTCCTCGACCACGAGACACGCGTCCGGCGTCAGGTTCAAACCGCGCGCGGCAGCCAGATAAACGTCCGGCGCGGGCTTCGGCTGCGCGACGCTGTCCGCGCAAAACACGCGGTCGCCGAAAAATTCCACGAGCCCGGTACGCGCCAGCACCGCCTGCACATAGGCCGTGTTGCTGTTGCTCGCACAGGCCTTGCGCAGCGGAACCTGCCCGAGCGCCTCGACGATGCCGTCGACGAGCGGCGCTTCCATCGCGCCGGCGCTCACCGCTTCGCGGATCGCCTCGATATCGGTGGCGCTCAGCGTGCGCTCGAGCTGCGCGGCCGTCGCATCGAGCACGTGCTCGGTGCGCATGCCGAGGAGCGGCATCACGACGGGCGCGACATCGAGGCCTGGCCAGCGCGATTCCAGTTCGTGCACGAGCATCCGCGCGGCGATCGCTTCGCTGTCGATCAGCACCCCGTCGCAATCGCAGATCAGCGCGTGAGTCGATACTGTCATTTGACCGCCCCGAACGTAAGGCCGCGCACCAGCTGCTTCTGCGACAGCCAGCCGACGATCAGGATCGGCGCGACCGCCAGCAGCGAAGCCGCCGAGAGCTTGGCCCAGAATAAACCTTCAGGGCTCGAATACGAAGCGATGAAAACCGTCAGCGGCGCGGCGTTCGAACTCGACAGGTTGATGCTCCAGAACGCTTCGTTCCACGACAGGATGACGAGCAGGAGCGCCGTCGACGCCAGACCCGGCAACGCCATCGGCATCAGCAGATAGACGATCTCCTGCCACGTCGCCGCGCCGTCGATCCGTCCCGCCTCGAGAATATCGCGCGGTATTTCGGCGAAGTACGTGAACGCCATCCAGACCGCGATCGGCAGGTTGATGAGCGTATAGACGATCACGAGACCGGACACCGTGTCGAGCAGGCCGCTGTTTTTCCACAGCAGATAGATCGGCACCAGCACGCCGACGGACGGCATCATCTTCGTCGACAGCATCCACAGCAGCAGTTTCTGCGTGCGGCGCGACGGGAAGAACGCCATCGCGTACGCGGCCGGCACGGCGAGGATCAGGCACAGCACCGTCACGCCCACCGAAATCAGGATCGAATTCCAGGCGAACGCAAAGTAATTGCTGCGCGCGAACACCTCGCGAAAGCTGTCGAGCGTCGGCGTGAAGAAGAGCGACGACGAATACGCCTGCTGCTCCGTCTTGAACGCGGTGATCGTCATCCAGAAGATCGGGAAGAACAGCAGCAGCGCGACGAGCCACGCGAGGATGCCGGGGATGCTGCGTCGAAGCTTCGCCATCGGCGAATTGATCGACGAAGCGGGTGCAACGGGGGTGGCGGCAAGCTGGCTCATTTTTCGTACTCCCCTTTCAGGTTCTTCGCGAGCATACGCACGAGGAAGATCGACACGATATTCGCCAGCACCACCGCGAGAATCCCGCCTGCGGAAGCCAGCCCGACGTCGAACTGCTGAAGCCCGAGCGAGTAGATCAGGTACGACAGATTGGTCGTCGCCGTGCCCGGACCGCCGCCCGTCGTCGTATAGATTTCGGCGAAGATCGACAGCAGGAAAATCGTTTCCATCATCACCACCACCGCGATCGCCCGTCTCAGGTGAGGCAGCGTGATGTAGAAGAACATCGAGATCGGGCCGGCGCCGTCGATACGCGCCGCTTCCTTCTGTTCCTGATCGAGCGACTGGATCGCCGTGAAGAGAATCAGGAACGCGAACGGCAGCCACTGCCACGCGACGATCATCACGATGGCGGTCAGCGGATAGTTGGCGAACCAGTCGATCGGCGTGAGACCGATCGCGCGCATGCCTTGCGCGACGAGACCGTACACCGGATGCAGGATCATGTTCTTCCAGATCAGCGCGCTGACCGTCGGCATCACGAAGAACGGCGCGATGGCGAGCAGGCGCGCCACGCCCATGCCATAGAACTTGCGGTCGAACAGTACCGACATCAGGATCCCGCCGACCACGGTAATGATCAGCACCGAGCCGATCAGCTCCAGCGTGATCAGGATCGACGGTCCGAAGGCCGGATCGGTGGCGAGATACTTGTAGTTGTCGAGACCCGCGAAACCCTTCAGATCGGGATTGAGCAGGTTGTAGCGCGAGAACGAAAACCAGATCGTCATCGCGAGCGGAATCACCATCCACAACACGAGCACGGCAACCGACGGCGAAACCAGCCATCGCGCGGACGCCGCCTTGCGGGTCTCGCGTTCCTTTTCGGTTTGGGGATGAACTTGCATGAGAGGAAGGCGCAGATGACGCATGATCGGACCACCTGTCTGGGTAGTACGCGGGCTGCAGGACACCGGCAGCCCGCTGAGCTGCTGCGTTCCGGCTGACGCGTACGCGTCAGCCGGCGCTTTGAGCGCGGGTTACG
Organism: uncultured Paraburkholderia sp.; assembly: GCA_937917025.1. Lineage (GTDB taxonomy): Bacteria > Pseudomonadota > Gammaproteobacteria > Burkholderiales > Burkholderiaceae > Paraburkholderia. The sequence goes on along the minus strand of CALFSF010000556.1, from coordinate 14,580 downwards.
TCTTACTTCTGGTAACCCGCCTGACGCACGGCGCGATCGGCGGTTGCCTGACCGGCGGCGAGCGCCTGATCGACCGTCATCTGGCCCGCGACGGCGCCCGAGATGCTCTGGCCGACCACCGTGCCGAACGACTGGAACTCCGGAATGCCGACGAACTGCACACCCGTGTACGGCACGGGCTTCGCGGTCGGATGGTTCGGATCCGCCGTTTCGATCGCCTTCAGCACGAAGCTCGCGAACGGCGCGGCCTGCTGGTACTCGGCACGCGCGTACGTCGACTGACGCGTGCCCGGCGGCACCGATGCCCAGCCTTCATCCTTCGCGACGAGTTCGATGTACTGCTTCGAGGTCGCCCACGAGATGAACTTCTTCGCGGCTTCCTGCTGCTTCGACGACTTTGGAATCGCCAGCGCCCACGACCACAGCCAGTGCGAGCCGTTCGGCGTGACTTCCGTCGGCGCGGCGGCGAAACCGATCTTGTCGGCAACCTGCGATTGCGTCTTGTTATAGAGCATGCCGGCCGCGACCGTCGCGTCGATCCACATCGCGCACTTGCCCGAGGACATCAGCGTCAGGTTTTCGTTGAAGCCGTTCGAACTGGCTCCCGGGGGGCCGTCCTTCTTCAGCAGGTCGACGTAGAAGTTCACCGCCTTCTTCCATTCCGGCGACGTCAGTTGCGCGTGCCACTTTTCGTCGAACCAGCGGCCGCCGAACGTGTTGACGAGCGTCGTCACGTACGCCATGTTTTCGCCCCAGCCCGCCTTGCCGCGCAGACAGATGCCATACGTGCCATTGGCCTTGTCGGTGAGCTTGTCGGCGAATTCCTTGATCTGGTCGTAGGTCGGCTGGTCGGGCATCTTCAGGCCCTTCGCCGCGAACAGGTCCTTGCGGTAGAACGTCATCGAGCTTTCGACGTAGAACGGCAGCGCGTACAACTGGTTGTTGTACGACAGGCCGTCACGCGCGGTCTTCACGACGTCGTTGAGATCGTAGTCGGCGGAGAGGCCCGTGATCGGCGCGAGCCAGCCGCGCTTGCCCCACTGCGGCGCTTCGTACGTGCCGATCATCATCACGTCGAACTGGCCGCTATTGGTCGTGATGTCGGTCGTGGCGCGCTGGCGCAGCACGTTTTCCTCGAGAATCACCCAGTTCAGCTTGACGTCCGGATTGGCCTGCTCGAAGTTCGACGAGAGCTTCTTCAGTTCGATCATGTCCGGGTTGTTGAGGGCTGCGATCGTGACGGTCGCGGCCGATGCGTTCAACGCGGCACATGCGGCCGCGCTGGCGCCGAACAGCTTGAGCGCGGTCTGGAAGGCTGGTTTCATGAGTTGTCTCCTTCTGGATTAGTCGTTCTTCGTGTGATGCTTCTGGCGGATGGGTACAGCGTGCTGGTTCAGCTCATCCAGTTGCCGCCGTCGACGTTGAGCGTCTGGGCGGTGATGTAATCGGCGTCGGCGGACGCGAGAAAGAGCGCCGCGCCGGTCAGGTCGTCCGGCACGCCCATGCGGCCGAGCGGCACCGCTTCGCCGACGAGACGCTTCTTCTCGCCGGGCGGACGGTTTTCATAGCGCGCGAAGAGCGCATCGACCTCTTTCCACATCGGCGTATCCACGACGCCCGGTGCGATGCCGTTCACGTTGATCTGGTGCGGCGCGAGCGCGAGCGCGGCGGATTGCGTATAGCTCAGCACGGCGGCCTTGGTCGCGCAGTAGTGCGACACGAGCGCCTCGCCCCGGCGGCCCGCCTGCGACGACATATTGATGATCTTGCCGCCCTGTCCCTGCTCGACCATCTGCTGCGCGACACGCTGCATCAGAAAGAACATGCCCTTCACGTTGACCGCGAAGAGGCGGTCGAACACATCCCAGGATTCGTCGAGCAGCGGGCGCATGTCGAAGAGCGCCGCGTTGTTGAAGAGAATGTCGATGCGGCCAAAGCGCCCGAGCGCGGCCGACACGATACGCTCGATGTCGTCGCGCCGCGTGACGTCGGCGGAGAGGGTCAGCACGCGCTCGCCATGGCTTTGCGTCAGCGCCTGCGCGAACGCATTCGCGGGCTTCACGTCGACGAGCACGCAGCGCGCGCCTTCGTCGAGATAACGCCGGGCCACCGCTTCGCCGATTCCGCTGCCGGCGCCCGTCAGGATCGCCACCTTGTCCTGCAATCGCGCGTTCAATGCTGTCTCCAGTTTCTTCGACATCCTGCGTAGTGAGCGAACGCCCATTACGCGAACAATTGCTCTGTTGGTGATCGAATGATCGGATACGCATCGGGTCATGTCAAGGCGCAATGCAGGATTTCGATGCTGCAACGCGGCAGTGTTTACCCGCCTCCAGCCTGACTCTCCCCGCCCTCGAACACCTGCCGTGCGCACGCGTTGTAGCAAAAAAATCGCGTTATGTTATATCATTCACGACTCGCGACACGGTGACCCCGGCATCGAACCTGCCTGACTGCCTGCACCGCGCCGTCGCCCATCTTTCAAGGACCGGAAACAACCATGATGAGAACACCTGGCTCGCTGTGGAATCGTGTGCGCCACGCGCGCGTTATATCGACGTGTCTCACCGCGGGCGCGCTCATGCTGGCGGCTGGCCATCCCGCCTTCGCCGCCGACACAAAGATTCCGGTGGTGGCCGCGGAGAATTTCTACGGCGACGTCGTGCGTCAGCTAGGCGGCGATCATGTGAGCGTGGTGAGCATCCTCAGCAATCCGGATCAGGATCCGCATCTGTTCGAAGCCAGCCCGAAGACGGCGCGCGCGTTGCAGAACGCGAACCTTGTCGTGTACAACGGCGCCGACTACGATCCGTGGATGGCGAAGCTGCTCGGGGCATCGAAGAACACGAAGCGCACGACGATCGTCGCGGCGGACCTCACCGGCCACAAGAGCGGCGACAATCCCCATCTCTGGTACGCGCCTTCCACGATGCCGGCGGTGGCGCGCGCGGTGAGCGCGGCGCTCGTCGCCGCTGATCCCTCGAACAAAACAGCGTACGATGCGAACCTCGCGACGTTCCTGGATTCGCTGAAACCGCTCGACGCGAAGGTCGCCGCGTTGCGCGCGAGCTATGCGCACGCGCCCGTCACGGCGACAGAGCCGGTGTTCGGCTACATGTCGGACGCGATCGGCCTGGACATGCGGAACATGCGTTTCCAGCTCGCCGCGATGAATGATACGGAAGCGAGCGCATCGGACATCGCCGCGTTCGAGCGCGACCTGCGCGACAAACGCGTGCGCGTGCTGATCTACAACAGCCAGGCCACCGAGGCGCTCACGAAACGCATGTTGAAGCTCGCACAGCAGTCGAACGTGCCGACGGTCAGCGTCACCGAGACGCAACCGGCCGGCCGGACGTTCCAGCAATGGATGCTGTCGCAACTCGACGACCTCGGCGCGGCGCTCGCAAAAGGCGACGCTGCCGGCAACGCAAAAGGACAATCGCAATGACACCGACTGGCGCCGCGCCGCGCGGCTCCGCACCCGTGCTTGAACTCGATCGCGTCACGCTCGAGATGGGCGGCCGCGCGATCCTGAGCGACGCGAGCCTCGTCGTGAACCAGAACGAGTTCATCGGCGTGCTCGGGCCGAACGGCGCGGGCAAGACCACGCTGATGCGCGCGGTGCTTGGCCTCGTGCCGGCCGCGAGCGGCGCGATCCGGGTGCTGGGCGAGACGGTCGAACGGGGCAATCCGTCGATCGGCTATATGCCGCAGACGCGCAGCGCGCTCGCCGGCCGCCGCGTGCGCGGCCGCGACTTCGTCGCGATGGCGGCCGACGGACACCGCTGGGGCCTGCCGCATCACGACGCGAAGGCGCGCAAGGAGGTCGATCGCGTGCTCGAACTGGTCGGCGCGCGCGAACTCGCGATGCGGCCGCTATCGGAGCTGTCGGGCGGCGAGCGTCAGCGGCTGCTGCTTGCGCAATGTCTGCTGGGCAATCCGCGTCTGCTGCTGCTCGACGAACCGCTGATCAGCCTCGATCCGCATCATCAGAAAAACGTCGTCGAACTTGTGCGGCGGGTGCAGCAGGAACTCGGCATCACCGTGCTCTTCTCCGCGCACGAACTGAATCCGCTGCTGCACGCGCTCGACCGCGTGCTGTATCTCGGCAGCGGCGTGGCGGCGCTCGGCACCGTCGACGAAGTGATCACGAAGCCCGTGCTGTCGCGGCTCTATGGTTCCGCGATCGACGTGATGCGCGTAAACGGCCGCATCTTCGTGATGTCCGGCGACGTCGAAGTCGAAAAGCACGATCACGAACACGAAGACGATCATGGCCACGACCACGGCGGCGGCCACGCGCACGGTCATGACCACGGACATACGCATTCACCCGCAAAGACGCACGGACACACGCACGATGTTTGAATACGATTTCATGGTGAACGCATTCGCCGCGTCGGGGATCGTCGCGGTGCTGGCGGGCATCGTCGGCTATTTTCTGGTGATGCGCGGGCAGACGTTCGCAGGCCACGCGCTGTCGCACGTCGGCTTTACCGGCGCGACGGGCGCCGTGCTGATCGGCGTCTCGCCGATCTGGGGGATGATCGGCTTCACGCTCGCCGCGGGTGTCGGCATGGGCGCGCTCGGTGAGCGGCTGGCCGGACGCGACGTCGCGATTGGCGTGATTCTCTCGCTCGCGCTCGGCTTCGGCCTGCTGTTCCTGCACTTCTTCACCGCGTACGCGACGCAGGTCACCGCGCTGCTGTTCGGCAACGTGCTCGGCGTGAACACGTCGACGCTCGCGGTGCTCACCGGCCTTGGCATCGTCAGTCTGCTGGCGCTTGCGGCGATCATGCGGCCGCTGCTGTTCGCGTCGCTGCAGCCGGAACTCGCCGAAGCGAAAGGCGTATCGCTGCGGCTCGTCTCGGTGCTGTTTCTCGCGATCGCGGCGCTCGCCGTCGCGGCGTGCACGCAGATCGTCGGCGTGCTGCTCGTGTTCACGCTGATGGTGGGCCCGGCGGCCGCCGCGCAGAATCTCACGACGCGCCTGTCCACCGGCCTCGTTCTCGCCGCGCTGCTCGCGCTCGCGCAGGCGTGGCTGGGCGTCACGCTCGCGTTCTACACCGACTGGCCGACGAGCTTCTGGATCACCGCGCTCGCGGCGCTGGTGTACGGGGCGAGTTTGTTGCGTCAGCGCTAGTCGTCAGTTTCATCGACAAAAAAGGGACACCGGAGATGATCCGGCGTCCCTTTCTCGTTGTGCTTCTGGACGCGGCGCTTATCCGAGCAGCACCTTCGCGTGATGCGCGAAATGGTCCTCGATAAAACTCTGGATGAAGTAATAGCCGTGATCGTAGCCTTCGTGCCGACGCAGCGTGAGCGGTTGTCCCGCGGCGCGGCATGCCGCTTCGAACACATCCGGATTCAGCTGTTCCGCGAGAAACTGGTCGGCCATGCCCTGATCGATCAGGATGCCTGCGGCGAATTTGCGCGATGCGCGCGCCACCAGTTCGCTCGAATCGTACTGCGGCCATGCGCCGGTATCCTCGCCTAGATAACCGGTGAACGCCTTCACGCCCCACGGACACCGCGACGGCGCCGCGATCGGCGCGAACGCCGACACCGAGCGGAAGATTTCCGGATTACGGAGCGCCATCATCAACGCGCCGTGCCCCCCCATCGAGTGACCGAAAATGCCAAGCCGCGCGCCATCGATCGCGAGATTCGCCAGCACGGTTTCGCGCAGTTCGTCGCGCACGTACGAGTACATGCGGAAATGCTTCGACCAGGGTTCCTGCGTCGCGTCGACGTAGAAACCCGCGCCGACGCCGAAGTCCCACGCCGCGCTTTCGTTCGGGATACCGGCGCCGCGCGGGCTCGTATCCGGCGCGATCAGCGCGATGCCGTGCCGCGCGGCAAGGCGCTGCGCGCCCGCCTTGACCGGAAACGTTTCCTCGGTGCAGGTCAAACCGGCCAGGTAAAACAGCGCCGGCACGTTGCCGTGCGACGCCTGCGGCGGCAGATAGACCGAGAAGCGCATCGGCAGGCCGGTCGTCGACGAATCGTGACGATAGAACCGCTGCACGCCACCGAAGCACGCATGCGAAGACAGTAGTTCGAGCATGTAGTGATCTCCGTTGCTTCAGTACAGCACGACGGAGCGGATCGACTCGCCCTTCTTCATCAGATCGAAGCCCTCGTTGATGCGCTCGAGCGGCAGACGGTGCGTGATCAGGTCGTCGATGTTGATCTTGCCTTCCATGTACCAGTCGACGATCTTCGGCACGTCCGTGCGCCCGCGCGCGCCGCCGAACGCGGAGCCCTTCCACTCGCGGCCCGTCACCAGCTGGAACGGACGCGTGCTGATCTCCTCGCCCGCCGCCGCCACGCCGATGATGAACGACTGGCCCCAGCCCTTGTGCGTGCATTCCAGCGCCTGGCGCATCACCTTCGTGTTGCCGATGCATTCGAACGAATAGTCCGCGCAGCCATCGGTGAGCTGCACGATGTGATCGACGACGTTTTCGACTTCGTTCGGGTTGATGAAGTGCGTCATGCCGAACTTCTTCGCCAGTTCGACGCGGCCCGGGTTCAGGTCGACGCCAATGATCCTGTCCGCGCCGACCATCTTCGCGCCCTGAATCACGTTCAACCCGATACCGCCGAGACCGAACACCACCACGTTCGCGCCCGCTTCGACCTTCGCCGAGTACACGACCGCACCGACGCCCGTCGTCACGCCGCAACCGATGTAGCAGATCTTGTCGAACGGCGCGTCCTCACGCACCTTCGCGACGGCGATTTCCGGCACGACGATGTAGTTCGAGAACGTCGACGTGCCCATGTAGTGAAAAAGCGGCTTGCCGTCGAGCGAGAAGCGCGACGTGGCATCGGGCATCAAACCCTTGCCCTGCGTCGAGCGGATCGCCTGGCACAGGTTCGTCTTGCGCGACAGGCAGAACTTGCACTGGCGGCATTCCGGCGTGTAGAGCGGAATCACATGATCGCCCTTCTTCAGCGTCCCCACGCCCGGACCCACGTCGACGATCACGCCCGCGCCTTCGTGGCCCAGAATCGCCGGGAAGATGCCTTCCGGATCCGCGCCCGAGAGCGTGTAGTAATCGGTGTGACAGATGCCCGTCGCCTTCACCTCGATCAGCACCTCACCGGCGCGCGGGCCTTCCAGATCGACTTCCTCGATCGTGAGCGGCGCGCCGGCTTTCCATGCGATGGCTGCTTTGGTCTTCATCGTGAATGCTCCTTAAGGTCGGTAGATGCGGCGATCGACGTCCGGGTTCGATCGACACGTTGCAAATTCAGTCAGGCACGGCGGACACAGGAAACCAGTCCTCCACGCGTGCGTAAAGATCGAGGAAGCGCGCATAACGTGCGGCGAGCGCGCGATCGTCCCGCGGACTCGCGACGCGGGTTGTCGCCGGCGCCAGCGACGCCAGGTCCGACGCGTGCCAGTGGCCGCTCGCGAGACCGCCCAGTATCGCCGCACCGCGCCCCGCCGCGTCAGGACAATCGACCGCGTGCAGCTCGACATCGAGCGCGTCGGCGAGCATCTGCCGCCAGCGCGCATCGACGGAGCCGCCGCCCGCGAGCCGCAGCGTCGTCACTTCGGCGCCGCTGCGGCGGATCGCGTCGAGCCCCGCACGCAGTGAAAACGCGACGCCTTCGAACGCGGCACGCATCATCGTGCCGCGCGAGTGACCGAGCGCGAGTCCAAGCCAGCCGCCCCGCGCCGACGGGTTGAGCCACGGCGAGCGCTCGCCGGTGAGATACGGGAGGAACGTGAGGCCGGGTGCGGCGTCATCGGCGAACGCATCGCGATAGGCGTCCGCCCATGCGTACGACAGCCAGCCGCGCACGGCTTCGAGCGCGACGCCGACGTTCTGCATGGCTGCCATCCGGTACCAGTGATCGGTTGCCGCGCGATAGCGATGCAGCCCGCGCGCGGCGGCCGGCTCACCGGTCGCGAGCACGACGATCTGGCCGCCGCTACCGGTGGTGAGCAGCGCGTCGCCATCGTTTGCGAGACCGCTGCCGAACGCGGCACACGGTGTATCGGCCGCGCCCGTCGCGAGCGTGATGCCGGCACGCAGGCCCAGCGCGCGCGCCGCTTCTTCGGAGAGCACGCCGCCCGATGCATACGAAGGCGCGAGCGGCGCGAACCATGCGTGCGGCACGCCGAGGCGCTCGAGCAGCGCGTGATCCCAGACGCCGGCCGGATCGGCGAGCGCGGTCGCGCACGCGTCGGACGGATCGGTGACGAACGCGCCGCCCAGCGCGACGCGCAGCCAGTCTTTCGGTTGCAACGCCCAGCGCGTGACCTCCGCGGTGCGCGGCTCGTTCAGCATGATCCAGCGCAGCAGCGGGCCCGCCATGCCGGGCGCAACCGGATTGGGTTGCGGGTCGGGCCACGCGTCGAGCAGCGACAACGCGCGCGTATCGGGCCACAGCATCGCGGGACGCACCGCGCGGCCCTGGACATCGGTGAGCACGACGCCGTGCATCTGTCCGGAAAAGCCGATCGCGCGAACGTCGTCGCGCTCGGCCGCGGGCAGCTTCGCCGCCGCGTCGCAAAGCGCGCGCCACCACGTGTCGACCGACGTTTCGGCCCAGCCGGGATGCGGCGTCGCGATCGCATACGCGACGCTCGCGGTCGCACGTTCGCGCCCTGCTTCATCGACGGTCGAAAGTTTCAGTGAACCGGTGCCGAGGTCGATGCCAAGAAAACGCATGGGCGAAGAAAGAAAGGTCGAAAAAATGGAGGAAACGGATGCAAAAACAGGCGGCGTTCCGCGCGACGCATCCGCTACGTCAAAAGCGCAAATCACGGGTTAACCCGGCCAGACAGGCGAGCGCGTCGAAACGACACTATGCGCTGCGCGAAATACGCCTCATCGATTTTCACACATATCGTGACGCAGGGGCTTTGGCGGGCGCATTCGCGCGAAACGCCGCGTCACGGGCCTGAGCGCCCATTGGCGGCGAGCGCGCATTTCATGCGGCTTTCAAATGGACCGCGCGCATATGATCGCCGCGAAGCCCGGAATAGGCCACAGTGGTCTTGTTGCATCTTTTCGTTCCACCTACCTTGGAGTCATCCCGAAAACGAGATGTGGAGAGAGACAAAATGCAATCGAACACGGTTCACCCGTGCGACGAGCGGCTGCCCGCCGGTCAGTTGCTGACACTGGGCATTCAGCATGTGCTCGTCATGTACGCCGGCGCGGTCGCCGTTCCGCTGATCATCGGCAGCGCCCTCAAGCTGCCCAAGGACCAGATCGCGTTTCTCATCAGCGCCGACCTGTTTTCCTGCGGTATCGCCACGCTGATCCAGACGCTCGGCCTGTGGATCTTCGGCATCCGTCTGCCGGTGATCATGGGCTGCACGTTCGCCGCCGTCGGTCCGATGATCGCGATTGGCACCAATCCGTCGCTCGGCATTCTCGATATCTTCGGTTCGACGATCGCGGCCGGCATTGTCGGCATCTTGCTCGCGCCGGCGATCGGCAAGCTGCTGCGGTTCTTTCCACCGGTCGTGGTCGGCGTGGTCATTTCGGTGATCGGGCTCTCGCTGATGGAAGTCGGCATCAACTGGGCGGCGGGCGGCGTCGGCAATCCGGATTACGGCAATCCCGTCTATCTGGGCCTGTCGTTTGTCGTGCTGATGCTGATCCTGCTGATCAACAAGTTCGGCAAGGGCTTTGTCGCGAACATTTCCGTGCTGCTTGGCATCGTCGCGGGCTTCGTGATCGCCGCGCTGCTCGGCCGCGTCAACATGGAAGGCGTGACGGCGGCACCGTGGGTCGGCTTCGTGATGCCGTTCCACTTCGGCTTGCCGCACTTCGATCCGCTCTCGATCGCGACGATGGTGACCGTGATGTTCGTCACGTTCATCGAATCGACGGGCATGTTCCTCGCCGTCGGCGACATGGTCGACCGGCCGGTGGACCAGAAGACGCTGGTGCGCGGCCTGCGCGTCGACGGGCTCGGTACGCTGCTCGGCGGCATCTTCAACTCGTTCCCGCATACGTCGTTCTCGCAGAACGTCGGGCTGATCGGCGTGACGGGCGTGAAGAGCCGGTTTGTCTGCGCGATGGGCGGCGTGATCCTCGTGCTGCTCGGCCTCTTTCCGAAGATGGCGCAGGTGGTCGCATCGGTGCCGGCATTCGTGCTCGGCGGCGCCGGCATCGTGATGTTCGGGATGGTTGCGGCGAACGGCATCAAGGTGCTCTCGAAGGTCGACTTCGTGAAGAATCACCACAACCTCTTCATCGTCGCGGTGAGCGTCGGGCTTGGCCTCGTGCCGGTCGTGTCGCCGCAGTTCTTCTCGAAGCTGCCGCCGGCGCTCTCGCCGCTGCTGCATAGCGGGATCCTGCTGGCGGCGGTATCGGCGGTCGTGCTGAACCTGATCTTCAACGGCGTGAAGGGCGAACGCGCCGCGAAGAACGCGATCCGGCGCGCGGGCCGCGATTTCGACGGCCGCGCGCAAGCCGAACTGCCGTCACGCGACGACAGCCTGCAGATGACGAACGACTTCGAAGCGCGCCCCGCGGACGCGCACTGAAGGACGCGCACCGCGCGATCTGTGTCGTGCGGTGCGGTGATGAAGCGGTGAAGCAGCACCAGAATTGAAAATGCCACGGTTTCCCGCTGGCCGTTTCGTCGAGGAAGTGCCTGGGCCGAGTCGGCGGGTTTATTGACAGCTCGCCGGCCTCTGGCGCCAGCGCCTGCCAGACAATCTGCTCAAATCCATTGGTCACCGCGCCTATCTGCTCAGTATCTGCTCAAAATTTGAGGTATCTGCTCATTTTGATGGTATCTGCTCAAAATTGAGCAGATACCTGGGCACATTGACCCGGAAGCTGAATGCGCTGCGGCTCCAGTGGGCAGGTCACCCAGGCCTGGATCGACGCCAACCGGCCGCACTAAACAAAAATGCGCTCCAGCCATCGACTGGAGCGCATCCTGTAGCCATCATTCACCGCGTGACCACTCCATATCGGAGGGGCTGGCGGTTTCCCCGTGGCATTTTTCTGCTCACGAGCCGGCGGCAACTGCAACGAACCGCCGGACCGGATCGCTCACCTCAGCCGCATCACCCCGCCGACGACGGCGCCGAAGCCGCTGCCGGCGCGCTGGCCGCGCCGTAGTCGACAGGCGCATCGGCCGGACGCGGCGTTTCGCCGGCCCGCTCGATCCACCCACCGCCCAGGTACTGATACAGATCGACGAGGTTCGTCAGACGCTGCAGGCGCGCGTTGATCAGCGTCTGTTGCGCCGCGTACAGATCGGTCTGCGCGGTCAGCACGGAAAGGTAGCTGTCCACGCCGTTCTTGTAGCGCAGGTCCGACAGATCGAAACGACGCTGCTCGGCAAAGGTATTGCGTTCACGCGCGGCGATTTCCTGATCGTACGTGCCGCGCGCGGCAAGACCATCGGCGACTTCGCGGAAGGCCGTCTGGATCGCCTTTTCGTACTGCGCGATCTGGATGTTCTTCTGCACGTTGGCGAGGTCGAGATTCGCCCTGTTCGCGCCGCCTTCGAAGATCGGCAGCGTGATCTGCGGTGCGAACGCCCACGCCGCTGAACCCGCCTTGAAGAGACCACCGAGCGTCGGACTCAACGTACCGAAGTTGCCGGTCAGCGAAATCTGCGGGAAGAACGCAGCGCGCGCCGCCCCGATATTCGCGTTGGCCGCGAGCAGGTTCTGCTCGGCTTCGATGATGTCCGGACGGCGCTGCAGCAGATCCGACGGCAGACCGGCCGGAATATCCGTGAGGAGATTCTGGTCGTTGAGCGGCAGGCCCGGCGGCAGATCGGAAGGAAGCGGCTCGCCCACCAGCAGCACCAGCGCATTTTCAGCCTGCGCCCGCAGACGCGCCTGCGCCTGCAGGTTCGCCTGCGCCTGCTCGACCACGCTCTGCGCCTGACGCAGGTCGAGTTCGGAACCCGTGCCCGTGTCGAACTGCAGCTTCGTGATGTTGTAGGAATCCTGCGCCGTCTTCAGCGTGCCTTCCGTGACCTTGAGCAGGTCGTCGGTGGAAAGCAGCGTCAGATACTGATCCGCCACCGAGGACACCAGCGCGATTTCCGCGGCCTTGCGCGCCTGCGCCGTCGCCAGATATTGCGCCAGCGCCTGATCCTTCAGGCTCTGGATACGACCGAAGAAGTCGATCTCCCACGATGCATTCAGCCCGACCGAATACGTGTTCGTGATCGGGATACCGGAAATCGACAGATCCCGCGGCGTGCGCTGCTTGCTCTGCGATGCCGAAGCGTCCAGCGTCGGGAACAGTTGAGCGCGCGTGATCTGGTACTGCGCACGCGACGCCGCGATGTTCAGCACCGAGACGCGCAGATCCCGGTTGTTCTTCAGCGATATCTCGATCAGACGTTGCAGGCGCGGATCGGTGAAGAAATCGCGCCAGCCGATATCCGCGGCCGCCTGGCCGTTCGCGCTACGCGTGCCGTTATCGGTCGCGCCGGGCTGCGTCGAGTAGACCCCGCCCGTCGGAAAACTGTCCGAAACGGGCGCGGCCGGGCGCTCGTACTTCGGCGCCATCGTGCAACCCGCGGCGAGAAACGCCACCGCGACCGCAATCAAAGAATGTTTTTGCATCTCAATGCCCTTCCTTGCCCGAGCCGTTGCCACCCGCGCCGCCTTCCGGATCGTGCGGATGGTGCTGGTTGTAGTGTTCCATCGCAACATCCGGGTCTTCCTTCTCGCCACCGAACTTCGCGCGGATCACGACGAAGAACATCGGGATCATGAAGATGGCGAGGAACGTCGCCGTCAGCATCCCGCCGATCACGCCGGTACCGATCGCGTGCTGGCTCGCCGAGCCCGCGCCGTTACTGATCGCGAGCGGCAACACGCCGAGAATGAACGCCAGCGACGTCATCAGGATCGGACGCAACCGCAGGCGCGATGCTTCCAGCGCGGCTTCGATCGGCCCCATGCCTTCTGACTGCTGCAACTCGCGGGCGAATTCCACGATCAGAATCGCGTTCTTCGCCGAGAGCCCCACCGTCGTCAACAGACCGACCTGGAAGAACACGTCGTTTTCGAGCCCGCGCAGCGTGGCCGCCAGCAGTGCGCCGATCACGCCGAGCGGCACCACCATGATCACCGAGAACGGAATCGACCAGCTCTCATACAACGCCGCGAGACACAGGAACACGACGAGGATCGAGATCGCGTACAGGATCGGCGCCTGCGAACCCGACTGACGTTCCTGGAACGACAGACCGGTCCACTCGTAGCCGATACCCGCCGGCAGCTTCGCCGCGATGGCTTCCATCGCGTTCATCGCCTGACCGGTCGACTTGCCCGTCGCCGCCGCGCCCTGGATTTCCACCGCGGAAATACCGTTGAAACGCTCGAGCTTCGGCGAACCGAACGTCCACGTACCGGTGGCGAACGCCGAGAACGGCACCATGCCACCCGCGGAATTGCGCACGTACCAGTCGTTCAGGTTTTCCGGGGTCATGCGGAACTGTGCATCGCCCTGCAGGTAGACCTTCTTGATCCGGCTGTCGACGTCGAGGAAGTTATTGATGAACTGCGAAGCCCACGCGATCGAGAACGTCTGGTCGATCGTCGACAGCGACACGCCCAGCGCCGCAGCCTTTTCGTGGTCGATGTTCACCTTGAACTGCGGCGTGTCGTTCAGACCGTTCGGTCGCACCTGCGCGAGCGTCGGGTCTTTCGCGGCCATGCCGAGCAGCTGGTTCCGCGCGGCCATCAGCGCCTCGTGGCCGACACCCGCACGATCCTGCAGTTCGAAGTCGAAGCCCGCGGCCGTGCCGAGTTCCGGAATCGACGGCGGATTCACCGGGTACACCGTTGCGCTCTTGTAGCCGGCGAAGTGCATGAACAACCGGCCGACCAGCGCCTGCACCTTCTGGTCCGAATGCTGGCGCTCGGCGTAGTCCTTCATCCGCACGAACACGAGACCCGCGTTCTGGCCGCGGCCGGCGAAGCTGAAGCCGTTCACCGTGAAGGTCGCGTCCACGATGCTCTTTTCGGTGTTGAGCAGATAGTCGGAGACGTCCTTCAGCGCGCGCGCCGTCGTTTCCTGCGTCGAGCCTGCCGGCGTCTGCACCAGCACGAACATCGTGCCCTGGTCTTCGTCAGGCAGGAACGACTTCGGCAGCTTCACGAACAGCAGGCCGACCGCGAGGATCACCACCATGTAGATGATGAGCCAGCGACCCGAACGCTTGATCACGTGGTGAACGCCGACGTGATATTTGTCCCGGCTCTTGTCGAACGTGCGGTTGAACCAGCCGAAGAAGCCCTTCTTCTCTTCGTGATGGCCCTGCGGAATCGGCTTGAGGATCGTCGCGCACAGCGCCGGCGTCAGAATCAACGCGACCAGCACGGACAGCACCATCGCCGCCACGATCGTCAGCGAGAACTGCCGGTAAATCGCGCCGACCGAGCCGCCCGAGAACGCCACCGGCACGAACACTGCCGACAGCACCAGCGCGACGCCAATCAGCGCGCCCGTGATCTGCTCCATCGCCTTGCGGGTCGCGTCGCGTGGAGACAGCCCTTCTTCGGCCATCACCCGCTCGACGTTTTCCACCACCACGATCGCATCGTCCACCACGATG
>CALFSF010000555.1 GCA_937917025.1 uncultured Paraburkholderia sp. | reverse complement strand
TTTAACATCCATCATCTTGAGCGCGAGACGCGCAAGCGGATGTGTTTTCGTTGCACCGCCAACCAGTCCGACGGGCATCGGCATCTCGATCGTCCCGACAAGGTCGCCGTTCTTCGCTTTCTCCCAGGTGGTGAGCGACGAATAGCGACCGCCCCGGGTTGCGTACGCGTGGGCGCCCGCTTCCACCGCACGCCAGTCGTTCCCGGTCGCGACGATCACCGGATCGATGCCGTTCATGATGCCTTTGTTATGCGTGGCCGCGCGATACGGGTCGATGGCGGCGAAAAGATACGCGTCGATCACGCCATCGATCACCGCTTCTCCGGAATATTCTTTCGTAGCAAGCGTGCTCGCCGAATAACGCACATGGGCGCGCGCCAGCCGCAAGTCAGCGAGATTGGAAAGAATGCGCAGGCGCACCTTGCCGCCGGTAATCTGCTCGACACGCTCGGCGACCGACTCGGCCATCGTGTTGACGGTATTCGCACCCATCGCATCGCGTACGTCGACGATCAGATGCGCGACGATCATCGGACCCCGCGGCGTATCCGGAAAGACGTGGACCTCGATGTCGCGACATCCGCCGCCTAGACCGAGCAGCACCTTGTCGCGGCTGTTCGCGATGTCGATCAGCTCATCCCTGTGTTTCAGAATCGCCAGGCGCGCGCCATACGGATCGCTCACGCCGACGATCTGCACCTGCGCGCGCATCAGGGGTCCCGTGCTCGACGTGCGAAAGCCTCCGGCCTCGCGCGCAAGCTTCGCCATAAACGACGCCGCAGCGACGATAGACGGCTCCTCGACCACCATCGGCACGATGACATCCTTGCCGTTGATCTGGAAATAGCCAGCTACGGCCATCGGCAACTCGAACGTGCCGATGACGTTTTCGATCATTCCGTTTGCCGTTTCGAGCGAAAGCGCACCGGGCCTCGCCAGTTGCGCCTGCTGCGATTCGTCAAGACCTGTCGCGTTGCAAATGTGCGCTAAACGTTTTTCGGGGCTTAGCGAGCGGAAATTCGCAAGCGCGGAATTGATCACCATGAATCGTCCTCGAATGGCGGTCGCCGCATTGATCCATCTGCGCTTGCGACCATTAATGAAAGAATGAATAATAAGCCGACCGTACCCTTTTTAAAGGTACAGTCCGGTCTTACAGCCGCACAGCTGTACCCGCTACACTTTTTCTTTTCGCGGAGCCGCGACGATGAACCTGCGTGCAAATGTCAGCCTGTCTCGCTCGATGGCGGACAATCTCGCCAAACAGATCGAAGAAGGCATTCTTTCCGCAGGCACCAAGCTGCCCTCCATCAGGGAATATGCGGAGGCGTCCGGGTGCTCAAAAAACACCGTCATCAGCGCATTCGAAATGCTCACGTCAAACGGACTGATCGAGCCGCGTCGAGGCTCGGGGTTTTATGTCGCGCGTCGGGTGAGAGCGGCGACAGAAGTCGATGAAGCAGGCGTGCTCGACCGGGCGATGGATACGGTCTGGCTGATGCGTGAACAACTGCAGATCAAGCCCGATGTCCTCAACCTGGGCGAGGGTTTTCCGCCTGTCGACTGGCTGGAAGCGACCCGTCTCGACCAGTACCATCAACGGATAGTGCGTACGGGTGTCGCCTCCCTCTTCCGGTATGGAAGCCGCTATGGCTACCTGCCGTTGCGCCAGTCGTTGCAACAGAAGCTCTCGGGATACGAAATCGACGCGCCGCCTTCGCAGATCGTCCTCACGCATGGCGCAAATCAGGCGATGGACCTCGTGTTGCGCTACTTCGTGCGGCCTGGCGACGCCGTGCTGGTGGACGATCCCGGCTACTATCCGCTCTTTGGCAAACTGAAATTGAGCGGGGCCAAGGTCATTGGCGTGCCGCGCGAAGTGGACGGCCCCAACCTTGCCGAGCTCGAGCGCGGCATGATCGAACACCGGCCGAAGCTGTTTTTCACACAGTCGGTCGGACACAATCCGACGGCCACCGATACGAGCGCCGCCAAGGCGTATCGCATCCTGCAACTTGCCGAGGCGCACGACACGATGATCGTCGAAAACGATGCGTTCGCCGATCTCAGACCGCGTTCGCTTACGCGCATCGCCACACTCGACCAGTTACGCCGCACCATTTACATCGGCAGCTTTTCAAAGTCCGTGTCCGCGGCATTGCGTGTCGGTTTTCTGGCATGCAGCGCGCCGCTCGCGAGTGACCTCGCCGATGTGAAGATGCTGATTCATGTCAGCAGTTCGGAATATAGCGAGAGAACGCTGGACGCCATCGTCAGCGATGGTCATTTCCTTCGGCATACCAATCAACTTCAGGAAAAGCTCCGACGCGCGACGGAGGCCGCAAAAAAAGCGTTGACGAAGCTGGGTGCGCAGATCTTCAAGGAAAGCGACCAGAGCCTGTATTTGTGGGCCGCGCTGCCTGAATGGCCGGACTCGATGAAGCTCGCCAGGGCGATGCTCGAACGCGGTGTGATTCTGGCGCCGGGCGCCGTGTTTTCTCCGGTGCCGGATCAGGTATCGGCATACTGCAGATTCAACGTCGCCTATCTCACGGACGAACGGTTCGTAAGCGCCCTGCGCGCGGTTACGCCGTAAAGCGGTGATCCGGGTCCGCTGCGCATCGATGCCGCGGCGAACGTGGTCCGCGAGCGACGCCTTGCAAGTTCATCCGCGCAGATGCCGATCGACGCAGCGTCTTGCAAAGCCGGTGCGCACTCACGCCTTCGAGAGCGATGCGATACTCCGTCTGTCTCGCATGATTGCAAGCATGAGCGCTGCGAGGCCGCAAGCCGCAATGAGCGCTATCAACACGCCCCGCCCCATGTGGACCAGCACCCAGGCAGCCACCGCCGGGAAACCGAACGTGCCGATGAAGTACGACACGACAAACCACGTCAACGCC
Organism: uncultured Paraburkholderia sp.; assembly: GCA_937917025.1. Lineage (GTDB taxonomy): Bacteria > Pseudomonadota > Gammaproteobacteria > Burkholderiales > Burkholderiaceae > Paraburkholderia. Next base: position 16,949 of record CALFSF010000555.1, on the reverse strand, counting down.
GCCTGGCGATGCATCGCCGCGGAATCGTTGACGGCCTGGGCCTGGATAGTCGGATAGACGAGCCCGTAACCGGTACCCAGCAACACCGCGCTCGCTGGATGGAACATCGGGTAATACGGCACCGCGAACATCGCCGCGATGCCGAGCACCATGATGACGAGCAACATCTTCGTGGCGGCCTCGCGATGAAGCCGGATCACGAGCCGCCCAAGCAGCCAGCGCGCCGTTATGACGGTTACCGCGTAGAGGCTGAAAAAAGTGCTCGCTTGCGCGCGTGTGCCTTGCACCAGAGACATCTGGAAGGTCATCAGGCCAGAAAACACGCACGCGCACAGGGAGATCATGATGATCGGGTAAGCCGCGCGCGTTCGCGAGATGGCGCCGATGTGTCGCAGCCATCGCTCCTGCTGGGGTGACGCAGGCGCGTGCGGCAAGATCCGGCCGAAGGTTTCCAGCATTAGCGCGGCGAGCGCGCACAGGCCGCCGACGACGTAGAGCACGCTACTGAGCGGCCAGTGCCATGAGTGAATGGCGAACGCCGCCACCGCCGGGCAGCCGCCGATACCGACCATCTGGATCGTGCCGAAGCGCATGAACCAGAATCCGCGATCTGCATCGCTCGTGCGTTCGGCGAGCGATATCGGCGCGGCAAGACAGAATGCCCCCCAGCCGAGACCCACGAGAAACCCCGGAAAAAAGCTGAACGGGCTCATGCGTCCGATCAGCGCGAATCCCATGACGCCCGATCCAATACACAGCGCCGCGAGCGCGGTCGTTCGTGCGGCGCCGATGCGCTGCGCGAACCAGCCGACAAGCGGCACGCCCACGAGCGTGCCAAGCGTCGCTTCCGCCAGTGCGAGCCCTGTGTCGAGGTCATTGCCGCCGAGAGACCTGAAATGCATCGAGAGGAAAAACGTCGCGCCATACCCGCCCGCAGCGAGCAGGGTGCCAACGAGCACAAAAAATGAGTTGAGTGGACGCATCGCGAAGCCCGAATCACCGATGAAAATCCCGCGCCCGCCTTAACGCGTCTTCCCCGCTTCGGAGTCAACCGGCGCGTAGGAGACCGATTCGCTCACCTCGCGCCATCGAGCGTCCTCTTCGGCGCGGATTCGTGCAGCGTCGCCCGCTACCGCAACGGCGTCGCTGCCCATCAGCAATCGCAAAGGCGGCGCCGGCGACGCAGCAATATCGAGTAATACCTGAGCAATTCGCGCCGGGTCTCCGGGCTGATGTCCGTTCATGTTCCGTAGCCGTGCAGCAACCGGCTCAATGACCGGTTTGTACGCTTCGCTGATTGCCGGGATCGTCATCGAGGATCCCGCCCACTGGGTCCGCATCGATCCCGGTTCGACGATTGTTACCTTGATGCCGAAATCACGGACCTCTTTCGCCAGCACTTCGGAGAAACCGCCCACTGCCCACTTGGCGGCCTGATAGGCAGCGAGTCCGGGGCCCCCAACTCGTCCCCCGACAGACGAAATCTGCATGATGTGGCCGGATCGTTGCCTGCGCATGACGGGCAGCGCTGCACGACTAACGTTGCACACGCCGAAGAAGTTGATGTCCATCTGGTTGCGCAACGACTCGTCGGTGACGTCTTCTATCGAAGCAAGATCGGCGTACCCGGCATTGTTCACCAGTACGTCGAGGCGGCCGAACTGCTCCACTGCCGCATCGACTGCCTCGCGAGCGGCGTGTGGATCCGTGACGTCCAGCGTGATCACCCGAACGCGATCGCCCCACGCTCGCGCAAGACCATCGAGACGCGCCACGTCCCTTGCCGTCGCCACCAGTCGATGACCGCGAGCAAGCACAGCTTCGGCAAGCTGACGACCCAAACCGCCTGAACAGCCCGTTATAAGCCACGTCTCGTAGCGACTCATTTGTAGTTCACCTTATCTATTCAGATTGAAATCCACCGGCGCGGACAGAAGGACAGGCAGGCCATTTCCCTCGCGACCCTGGTCCTGGGTGAACCTGGCCCGACGTTTGTTAGCAATTAGAAACGTGGAACGTATCCTGCATGTGTCCGCGATGTATCGAAATGTATCGCGATGACTGTCGGGTGCGGCTGCAACCTGTATGCAGAACGGAAGCGCCAACAGCCAGGCTGCGTTGCCGGGCGGCGCCGAAGAGATGTGGCTGCTCGAAGTGCCGGTCTTTCTCTAACTGAATGAACAACCACATTGAGGCAAGGATACTCAGGCGACAACCAGTGGCAACGTGAGCCGTGCCTCGAGGCCTCCAGTGCGCCGGTTTTCCAGTTGAAGCTCGCCGCGCATCGCGAGCGTCAGGTGTCGGGCGATCGCCAGTCCCAGTCCTGATCCCGGCGCACGCGCGGCCGTCTCCGGGGCGCGATACCACGGCGCAAACACAGCATCCAGCTGCGCGGGAACGATACCAGGACCCGAATCCACTACCGCGAGCACGAGACGGCGCGCTTCGACCCGCACGCACAGGCGGACGTCACCGCCGTAGCGCAATGCATTGTCGATCAGATTCACGAGCACGCGGCGCAGCGCATGCGGGCATGTGACCACCGGACGCCCCACGCGTCCCTCGAGTCCGACGTTACGGCCTGCGTCCCGGTAATCGCCGATCAGTGTACCCAGCAGACCGTCCGCGTCGACACAACGTGTCGGTTCCTCGGCGTGGCACTGCATCCTCGCGCAGGACAAACTGGCTTCGACGAGTTCGGCCATCTCGGCGAGATCCCGTTGCAAGGCCGCCTTCACTGCCGGGTCATCGAGCAGTTCGCAGCGCATTCCCATGCGCGTCAACGGCGTGCGCTGATCATGCGCATAGGCGGCAAGAACATGCAGCAGCTCGGCCTGACGCCCGGCGCGATCGCGCGCGGAGCAATTGATCGCGCGGGCGAGACGCGCGACAGCGGGTGATCCGTCTTCGGACAGCATCGCCCCCGTGCCTTCCGCGCTACCCTGCTCGATCGCCGCGGCGAACTGCTTCAGGCAGGTCAAAAGCTCCGCGATCTTCAGGCTCGTCAGAACGACAGCGCTCATCGCGAGAACGGCCAGCAGGATCAGCGGCAAACCGACGCCGGCGAGGACGGGCCACGCGGCCACCTCCGCAACGTGCAGGTAACAGGCGCTCATGCCCGCCACCATCACGCACACGATCCACGTCGAAACAGGGAAGCGGTAGAGAAAACGGTCGAAGGGTGTGCGAACCCGAGCAAATGATTCCAGCAGGGCGTCACGTGAATCTGTCGGGTACGCGATCATCTCCGTTCTCCTGTAACCACCTTTGTGATGGGAAGTGGATGCGCGAATGATAGGTTCTTTGTACCCTTTTGAAAGGTACAGTTAGCAACTACAGACATCGAACTGTACCCGGAACAATTCCATGGTTTGCGGTGCAGCGAAGTCGAACTGGTCCCTGAGGACGCGACTGTCCGCCTGGGCTGGGGGACCGTCCGGGATGAACAGACTGAAGCGCTGATTTTTCGTGCAGGCGCAGCAATGCATCGTGATAAGGGAACATGCCAATCCGCGAACGCCACGTAATGGGTCGAGAAAAGCTTCTGTCACGGACACCCGCGGACGTCTTTGCAGACACAGGTGATTGAACTGCATGTCGAGACCGTCGATCTGCGTCACGGACAGCGGAAACATGTTCGGCTTCGCGTTGCCGTTGTATCGGTCACAGGCATAGTGGTCGCTGTCCCCTGTGACACGTGTCTCTCATTCATCCGGCGTTCTGAAACGAACCGTTCCCCTGCATCATTGCGCGCGGAAAGTGCGTCAGCGTCATCAGGCACTTCAACCCGGCATTTGCACACGACTGAGCAGGTACGCAAGATGCGAAAAAGGCCACGTCCCGACAGGGGCATGGCCTTCTTGTTTGTGGTGCGTGAGGCCGGACTCGAACCGGCACGAGATTGCTCCCGTCAGGACCTAAACCTGGTGCGTCTACCAATTTCGCCACTCACGCGAATCTTTATACCTGGCGGACAGGATCGCTGCGATAACCCGATATTCTGGCTCGCCAACGTCCGCTCAGCAGCGGATGCTGCCCGCCGAAGCCGCACCCGAAAGCGTAAGCGCGGAATTCTAACCGATTGGCCAACGCTTGTCTGCATCTGCGAAATCGATCGCGATGCTACAATTTTCGGCTCGCCGCGCCGTACGGTGCGCGCCCCCTGCATCCGATCCCCACATCCCGATTCCCGTGAATTTCGACGATTATTGCCAGCAGAAAGCCGCACCACCCGGCTCCAGCGCCTATTACGCGCTTCGTCAGGCGTCCGTCGCCCGCCAGCCGCTGCTGACGGCCCTCTTCGCGTTGCGCCGCGAATTCGAGGAGACCGTCAAGGAAACGAGCGATCCCACCATCGGTCGCACGAAGCTCGCGTGGTGGCAGAAGGAAATGGCCGCGCTCGCCGCGGGTGAACCGTCACATCCGGTATCGAAGGCGCTCACCGCGTGGCAGCGCGACCTCGAAGACAGTTATCCCGCGCTGCAGGCACTGCTCGCCGGCTATGAGATGGATCTCGATCAGGCCCGCTATCTCGACTATCCGAACCTGCAGCGCTATATGGCGGGCGTAGGCGGTACGTTCGCCACGCTCGTCGCGCGCGCCACCGCACGCAATCCAGAGCAAGTGTCGAACTGGGCTCCGGCGCTCGGTCAGGCGCTGATGCTCGCACAGTTCGTCGAAGCCCTCGGCGACGACGCGCGCCACGGCCGCATCTATATTCCGATCGACGAAATGCAGCGCTTCAACGTGACGGCCGCGGACCTGATCAACCGCCGTTACAGCGACGCGTTCACCGAACTGATGCGCTTCCAGACAACGCGCGCGCGCGATGCGCTGAACGCCGCGCTCGCCGCGATCCCCGCCGAAGAACGGCCGACGCAGCGCACGCTGCGCGCACAAGCGGCGCTTTCGCTCGCGGTGCTCGACGAGATCGAGCGCGAAGGCTATCAGGTCCTGCATCAACGGATCGCGCTCACGCCGGTCCGCAAGCTCTGGATCGCATGGCGCGCCGCGCGTAAATCGAACTGACCGGATCGGGCTTTCCCGGCAGCGCAACCAGTGTCAAACGCGCAGCAGCGGGAGCGGTGCAAACCGCTCGCGAAGCGCAATCGCCGGATCGAGCCCCCACCACGAAGCAAGCACGGTCGCGTACATCTCGCGGAAGTCGACGCCCATCGGTAGATTGCCGTTGCCGTCGAGTCGCGTGAGCACCGGCGGCACGCCATGCAAACCGCCGCGCACCCGGCCGCCCGCTACGAAGTGCGGCGCGACGGTGCCGTGATCGGTGCCATTGCCGGGGTTCTCGCGCGGACTGCGTCCGAATTCCGAATACGTCATCACAAGCGTGCGGTCCCAGCGGCCCATTTCGACCAGCGCCGCTTTCATCGACATCAACCCTTCCGCCAGGTGCGTGAGGAGCGCCGCGTGATGGCGAGGCTGGTTCTGATGCGTGTCGAAACCGTTCAACGTCAGGCGGATCGCCGCGACGCCGTCGCCGTCGCCGTCATCGGCGAGTGGCGACCCTCGAGCGTTGTCGCCCGCGAACAGCGCCTGCATCGCCGTCCTGATCGACGCGCCGAACATGCCTGGAGGAAACGCCGTCTTCAACTCGGGTTGACCCTCGTGCGCACCGGCTGCGGGGTGGACAGCCGGGACTGCTTTGACGATGTCTCTCGCAACGCCATGAACATGGCGAAGTTCCGCGTTGCGCTCATGCAATGAACCCGGCGCGACAAGCCGCGACGCGCGCGCAAACCGCACCGGGTCGACGAGCGCAATGGTGCGCGCGCCATTCGCGAGCGGGCCCATTTCCGCGCTGCCGATCACCATGCCGTCGGCGGCGAAACCGGCCGGTACGGGACGCTGTGCAAACGCACGCGAAAGCCAGCCTTCGCGCAGATACTGATCCGCGCGCGACGCGGTATCCCAGATCTCGATCGATCGAAAATGCGACCGGTTCGGTTGCGCGTAACCGACGCCCTGCACGATGGCGAGTTCGCGCGCCTGCCAGAGCGGCATCAGCGGCTGTAACGCGGGATGAAGCGCCGTTCGCCCATCGAGTTGAATCAGCTGCTCGCGCTGGATGCCGATGTTCTTGCGCAGCGTGTAATACGCCGGATCGGCGTAGGGAACGACCGTGTTCAGGCCGTCGTTACCGCCCTTCAGTTCGACGAGAATCAACAGGTTGCGATAGCCGCGCGCGTCCAGGGACGCGCCGGACACGCGCGCCGCGCGCTGCGGCGCGACGAACGCCGCCGGCAACCACGTGGCGGCGCCGGCGGCCGATGCCACCGAGGCCACCGCAAGGAAATCGCGTCGTTTCATGGCGCACCTCGTGACTGGAACGCAAACCGGAAGACGAACGTGAGAGCGAACGATGCTACACGTTCGCGCCGTCACCGAGCTTGTACGTTACACGCTCAGCGAAATCCGGTGCGACAGGGTGACGAAAAAGTAGCGCGGAGATTTCGAAGCGCACTGGAAGCGCACGCGGAACATTCGCGCACGGGGGCGAGACGAAACGCGTTATCGCTTGTAAAGCTCGCGAACGGCGTCTTCGATATGTTGACGCAGCAGGCGTCGCTCTTCGGGCGTCATGTGCCCGTCGCGACGACGTTGATCGAGATCGGGGGGAACCGCGGTGCGCATCATGATGTCCGATGCAGGCGGATCAGTGTGTGCGCCGCGCGGCGCACGCGGTGCCTTGTTGCCGTTATGCCCGGGCGCACGGGAATGCGCCGTCCGGTCTGGCGCGGGCTGGGCGTAGGTGGGCATCGAAGCCAATGTGCCTGTCAGCGTGCCGGCAACCGCCAGTGCAATCACGCGCAAGCGCACATTCGGCCAAACCCCTCCCTTCATCTTTTTCCCTTCGTGGCGCGGCAACCGGTACCTCAAATGCGTATGCAGACCCCAGCGATAACCGGGAGCGAAAATTTTGGTCGAGTGAAGTATCTACCGAACAGCCGCAAACAGTAAAGGAGTGTAAGCGCGCATGCTTTACGTCGTGCCACGGGCGGGGTAAATTTTGTAACTGACTGTAACCTGATAATTGGTGCGAACGGGCACCGCTTTGTAATCGCGCTAAGATGCCGACTATGGAAACCAAAAACCCTTCAAAAATCCTCGTCGTCGATGACGATCCGCGTCTGCGCGATCTGCTGCGCCGCTATCTGGGCGAACAGGGCTTCAACGTCTATGTCGCTGAAAACGCGCCGTCGATGAACAAGCTGTGGGTCCGCGAGCGGTTCGATCTGCTCGTGCTCGACCTGATGCTGCCTGGCGAGGATGGTCTCTCGATCTGCCGGCGTCTGCGCGGCAGCAACGATCGCACGCCGATCATCATGCTGACGGCGAAGGGTGAAGACGTCGACCGCATCGTCGGGCTCGAAATGGGCGCCGACGATTACCTGCCGAAGCCGTTCAATCCACGCGAACTCGTCGCGCGCATTCATGCGGTGCTACGTCGCCAGTCGCCGTCGGAGTTGCCGGGTGCGCCTTCCGAAACCACCGAGGTTTTCGAGTTCGGCGAATTCGCGCTCAATCTCGCAACCCGCACGCTGACGAAGGCCGGCCAGGAAATTCCGCTCACCACGGGCGAGTTCTCCGTGCTGAAGGTATTCGCGCGCCATCCGCGCCAGCCGCTGTCGCGCGAAAAGCTGATGGAGCTTGCGCGCGGCCGCGAATACGAAGTGTTCGACCGCAGCCTCGACGTGCAGATCTCGCGCCTGCGCAAGCTCATCGAACCGGATCCGGGCAGCCCGCGTTTTATCCAGACGGTGTGGGGTCTCGGCTATGTCTTCATTCCCGACGGCGCGGCTTGACGGTCTTCCCGGGGTTGTCGCGCCTGCTTTCTGACGAGAAGGGTCCATGCGGATCGACCGGCGCCTCCTGACGCTCGCGTTCGGCGGCCTTTTCTGGCGGACCTTTCTGCTGATCGCGCTCCTGATCGCGGTCAGTCTCGCCGCATGGTTCCAGAGCTTCCGGGTCATCGAACGCGAGCCGCGCGCGCAGCGCGTGGCGCTGCAGCTCGTCGCGATCGTGAAGCTCACGCGCACCGCCCTCCTTTATTCCGATCCCGACCTGCGGCGCGCACTGCTGCAGGATCTGGAAAGCAACGAAGGGGTGCGCGTGTATCCGCGCGAAACCACCGACAAATATCGCCTTCAACCGGACGAGTCGCTCAACCGGCTGATCGAACACGACATCCGCGGGCGCCTTGGCGACGACACGGTCATCGCGCAGACGGTCAACGATATTCCCGGCGTGTGGATCAGCTTCAAGATCGACGACGACGACTACTGGGTCGCGCTCGATCGCGACCAGCTCGACAACGTCACCGGTCTGCAGTGGGCGGGCTGGGGCATCTTCGCGCTCGCGCTGTCGCTGTTCGGCGCGGCGTTCATCACCAGTCTCGTGAACAGGCCGTTCGCGCGGCTCGCGATGGCCGCGCGCAAGGTGGGTTCCGGGCAGTCGCCCGAGCCGCTGCCCGAGCGCGGCATGGGCGTCGCCGCGGAAACGAACCGCAGCTTCAACCAGATGGTGACCGACCTCGAACAGCTCGAAGCCGATCGCGCGCTGATGCTCGCCGGCATTTCGCACGACCTGCGCACCCCGCTCGCGCGCCTGCGGCTCGAAACGGAAATGAGCCCGTCCGACCAGAGCACGAAAGACGCGATGGTCGACGACATCGAACAGATGGACATGATCATCGGCCGGTTCCTGGATTACGCGCGCCCGGTGCAAAGAATGACGGAACCTGTCGATCTTTCCGTGATCGCAGGAGAAGTGGCCGCGCGCATGACGAGCGAAGACGGCATGCGTCTCGTGACGCGGCTCGCGCCGTCGGCGGTGGTCGAGGCGGACGAAACGGACATGCGGCGCGTCGTCGGCAATCTGGTCGAGAACGCACGCAAGTACGGTTTGAGCGACGGCGACGGTATCCCGCGCGTCGTCATCGAAACACGGGTGTCGCATTCGCGCGTGGAGCTGTCCGTGGTCGACGAAGGGCCGGGCATTCCCGAAGACCAGCTCGCGCTTGTCACACGACCGTTCTATCGTGTGAATTCGGCGCGCAGCCAGGCGAACGGCACGGGGCTCGGCATGGCGATCGTGCAGCGGCTGGTGGCCCGGTATCGCGGCTCGCTGCGTCTGCGCAACCGGACACCCGGCCCCGGACTCGAAGTCACGATCGACTTCCCGCTCGCGAAAGGCGTCTGATTTCCGCCGCAGATGGATCCTGATCCTGCGTCACGCGTCAACCCGTTCGACACCAGAGCGGAACACACCAGCAGGACACCCAGAGAGACGCATGCCTCGCTCTATCGGACCAGTGAAAAAAACCTATCCCATTTGTTAGTCAAAAACTATTGATTTAATTGTTCAATAGAGTTATAGTGGTTCTTGAGTAACGTCTTGTCCGTTACAGCGAGCAGGCAGCCTGAACAGATTGTTTTTTCCAACACATACAGGAGTATCCGCATGAAAACCGTGGGCGATAAACTCGAAGCTTTCACCGTCACCGCAGCCAAGCCGGGCTTCAACAATCATGAAGAAAACGGCGTGTCGGCGTTCGAAGAAATCACCGAACAGTCGTTCCCGGGCAAGTGGAAGATCATCTACTTCTACCCGAAGGATTTCACGTTCGTGTGCCCGACGGAAATCGTCGAATTCGGCAAGCTCGCGAAGGATTTCGCGGAACGCGACGCCGTTCTGCTCGGCGGCAGCGTCGACAACGAATTCGTCAAGCTCGCATGGCGCCGTGAGCACAAGGACCTGAGCAAGCTGAACCACTACTCGTTCGGCGACGTGAAGGGCGAGCTGATCGACCAGCTCGGCGTGCGCGACAAGGAAGCGGGCGTGGCACTGCGCGCTACGTTCGTGGTCGACCCGGACAACACGATCCAGCACGTTTCGGTGAACAACCTGAACGTCGGCCGTAACCCGGAAGAAGTGCTGCGTATTCTCGACGGTCTGCAAACGGACGAACTGTGCCCGTGCAACCGTGCAGTGGGCGGCGCAACGCTGTAAGCATCCGCAGTGGAAAGCCCGCTAAGCTTGAAAGAGCCGCGGGCTTTTTTATCGGCGATCTGATAGGAGATATCAATGGAATTTCTGACTTCGATTAAAGAACTCGTTCCCGATTATGCGAAAGATATCCGCCTGAATCTGGACGGCACGATTGCCCGCTCGTCGCTGGAAGGCACGGATGCGGTTGGTGTCGCGCTGGCCGCGGCGTTCGCGGCGAAGAGCCACGTGATCGTCGATGCGATCCGCAATTCGGGCGCGTTGCCACCGGAAGAAATCAACGGCGTGCTGACGGCCGCCGCGTTGATGGGCATGAACAACGTGTGGTATCCGTATCTCGAGATGGCCGACAACGCCGACCTCAAGACGCAACCGGCCGGCCTGCGTATGAACGCGTACGCGTCGCACGGCGGCGTGGACAAGCGTCGCTTCGAGATGTACGCGCTCGCGGCATCGATCATCGGCAAGTGCCACTTCTGCGTGAAGTCGCACGCGGAGAACCTGGTCGCCGACGGCATGAGCGCCACGCAGCTGCGCGACGTCGGTCGTATCGCTGCCGTGATCAACGCGGCGGCGCTGGTGATCGCGGCCGAAGGGAAGTAAGCCGCCGTGTCATGACGCCCTCGCCTTTGCCGGGCGTCTGACAGCGCAATAAAAAACGCCACATGGCTTTCAGCCTGCCCCTTCCACAAAGCCGTTGGAAAACGGCAATTAATTCACCAGAATCCCGCCCCGTATCTACACCGGGACTTCGCCTCGGAGACGGCTCGCCCCCTTGTCATTTAAAAAATAAGTTATTGAAATATATAACCTTTCGGTATATTTTGTGAAAACACCTGTTTATGCCGAACAGCACATGCTTGAGCTCGCAGATGATGTAATGAGGCAGTACATTGACGCCTCGTCCGCCTTCACCGCGCTGGAGGAAGCCGAACGGGAGCAGTCGCATGTGCGGGGAGGGATGTACTGGCACAAAGGGCACAGCGCCGCGCCCGATGACTTCTATCTCGTGCGCACCACGCCGTCTGGCAGCGAGAAAAGCCTTGGTCCCCGGTCCGGGGATACGGAACGGATCTACAACACGTTCCAGGCGCGCAAGCGTGAGGCACAGACACGGGTGTCCGGCTTACGCGAAGCTGTGGAAAAGCAGAGCCGGATGAACAGGGCTCTGCGCGTGGGGCGAGTGAACCCGTTGATTGTCGACCTGCTCAACCGGCTCGCTACTTCGGGGTTGCGCGACCATTTTCGGGTGGTTGGCACCCACGCCCTTTACGCATATGAATCAGCGGCGGGTGTACGTGTCGATAACGCGACTATCGCGACCCAGGATATTGATCTGCTGTGGGATGTTCGCAAACGTGTCCAGTTCGCCACCGCATTGAAGAAGCTCGATAGCTCGATGCTCGGGGTTCTGCGCAAGGTGGATCCCACCTTCAGGGTACGGGACTCGCAAAAATACACAGCAGTCAACAAGGATGGCTTCGAAGTGGACATCCTCCGGCGAGAGACGACGGCCGATGATCCGCATCCGGTGCAACTCAGTGATGACGAAAACGACTTCTGGGCGACCCAGGCACCCCGTGCGCAAGAGTTGCTCGATTGTGCGGCTTTTTCTGCTGTGATTGTGGCGACCAACGGCAACATGGCCCGAATGGAAACGCTCGAGCCGATGGCCTTCGTCCGGTTCAAGCGCTGGATGGGTAGTCTGAAAGATCGCGACACCCTGAAGCGCCGGCGGGATGCCTCACAGGCGGAGGTGGTTGAGAAGATGGTTCAGGAATATCTTCCCCAGTGGGATAGAAAGTGAGCCCCGAAAAAGACTCTCGATAATCTTTGTTCGGGACGTCTCCCCCACCTTTGTGGAACGCATAGGCTTTCAGCCCGTGGCGTTTTTCACTCACTCAACGCTTGCGTGCGACATCCACCGGGCCCCTGTCCCGCACCCGTCGCAAAACATCGCAACGCGATCAAACGCGCGACAGCAGTACCGCCGCCTGCGCTTCGATCCCCTCGCCCCGCCCGAGATAGCCGAGCTTCTCGTTGGTCTTCGCCTTCACGTTGACACGCTCCAGCGGCAGGTTCAGGTCCTCGGCGATGTTCGCGCGCATCGCATCGATATGCGGCGCGAGCTTCGGCGCCTGCGCGATCACCGTGCTGTCGATGTTGCCGATCGCGAAGCCGGCTTCGGTCACCCGCTTCGCGCACTCGCGCAGCAGCACGCGGGAATTCGCGCCCTTGAAGCGCTCGTCCGTATCGGAAAAGTGGCGGCCGATGTCGCCCATCGCCGCCGCGCCGAAGAGCGCGTCGGTGATCGCGTGCAGCAGCACGTCGGCGTCGGAATGGCCGAGCAGGCCACGCTCGTAAGGCACCGTCACGCCGCCGATGATGAGCGGGCGCCCCGATACGAGCGCGTGTACGTCATAGCCCTGTCCGATCCTGATATCCATATGCTCTTTAACCTGTCGTCGTACGTTGTTGAATCAGGAAGCCGCTGGCCGGCTGAGAATCGCATCCGCGAGATCGAAGTCTTCGGGATACGTGACCTTGAAGTTGCGCAGGCTGCCCTGCACGAGACGCGGCGCGTGGCCGAGCCATTCGATCGCGCTCGCTTCGTCGGTGAGATCGTGGCCGTCCTGCTGCGCGCGCAGGATCGCCTCGCGCAGCATGCCGACGCGAAACATCTGCGGCGTCTGCGCCTGCCACAGGCCATCACGGGCCTCCGTGCGGGCGATCCGGTTGTCGCTGTCCGGTGTGATGCGCTTTAACGTGTCGGCGGCGGGCAGCGCCATGATGCCGCCCACCGGGTCGTCCTTGAGCGCCGCGACCAGCGAGCGGATCAGCGCCGCCGTGATCCCGGGGCGCGCGGCGTCATGCACCAGAACCCAGTCGTCGTCGCCGGCGCCGAATTCGGCGAGCGCGTGCAGGCCGTTCAGCACCGATGCCTGGCGCGACGCCCCGCCCGTGCGGCGCACCGCGAAGCGCAGGCCGGCAAAGCGGCGAGCGTCGAAATGCTGGTCGTCGGGGGCGATCACCACGAGCGTCTGCGCGAATTCGCTGCACGCATCGAACGCGGCCAGCGAGTAGTGAAGCATGTCCCGGCCCGCGACGGTGCGGTACTGCTTGGGCATCGCGGCGCCTGAGCGGCTGCCGGTTCCCGCGGATGGGATCAGGGCAAAAAGACGTGAAGTCACGAGGGCGGACGCCGGGAAAGTCAAAGTGAAGGACGGATTTTATAATAGGTCCTTCGCGTTCACGTCGAGACGCGCGTAAACTTGCCGCTCACGTGTGAGCCAGGGCTGCCTTTTCGTTATGCCAGATATCGCCGTTTCATCGCAGTCCACCCCGCCCGTCGCGCTGGTGAAGGCCGGGCAGCGTTTTGCCTTCGATGGCACGCACGGCTCGTCCGATGCGCTTCTGATCGCCCGTTATCACCTCGCCTACCGCGACCAGGTGCCGCTTCTGGCGGTGGTCTGCGCGAGCGCGGTCGATGCGCAGCGCCTCACCCAGGAAATCGCGTTCTTCGCGCCCGAAGCCCGCGTGCGTCTGCTTCCCGACTGGGAAACGCTGCCTTACGATACGTTCTCGCCGCACCAGGACCTCGTCTCCGAACGGCTCGCGACGCTGCACGACCTCGGTGAAGGCCGTTGCGACATCCTGCTCGTGCCCGCCACGACCGCGCTGTACCGCATGCCGCCGGCGTCCTTCATGGCGGCTTACACGTTCTCGTTCACCCAGGGCGAGCGGCTCGACGAAGCGAAGCTGAAGTCGCAGCTGACGCTGGCGGGCTACGAACATGTGAGTCAGGTCGTGCGGCCAGGCGAATACTGCGTGCGGGGCTCGCTGATCGACCTGTTTCCGATGGGCTCGCCGCTGCCTTACCGGCTCGACCTCTTCGACGACCAGGTCGATTCGATCCGCGCGTTCGATCCCGACACGCAGCGCAGCCTCTACCCGGTGCGTGACGTGCGCCTCCTGCCGGGCCGCGAATTCCCGTTCGACGAAGCCGCGCGCACCGCGTTTCGCAGCCGCTGGCGCGAGGTGTTCGAAGGCGACCCGAGCCGCGCGTCGATCTACAAGGACATCGGCAATGGCGTGCCGTCGGCGGGGATCGAGTATTACCTGCCGCTCTTCTTCGACGACACGGCCACGCTCTTTCACTATCTGCCGGAGAACGCCCAGCTCGCGTTCGTCGGCGACCTGGACGCCGCGATCCGCCGCTTCACGAACGACACGAAGCAGCGCCACAGCTTTCTGTCGCACGATCGCGACCGGCCGATTCTCGACCCGGCGCGCCTCTTTCTCTCCGACGAAGACTTCTTCACGTTCGCGAAGCCGTTCGCGCGCCTCGTGTTGCCGGGCAACGCGGGCGGCGGCTGGGCGATGCCGCTGCCGAACCTCGCGATCGACCGCCATGCCGAAGACCCGATCTCCGCATTGCGCGCGTACCTCGACACGACGCCGCATCGCGTGATGTTCGCCGCCGAATCGGCGGGCCGGCGCGAGACGATCATGCAGCTTTTCGTCGACAACCATCTGTTGCCGGCGTCGACGGACAGCTACGGCGACTGGCTCGCCACCGAAGCGCGTTTCGCGCTCGGCGTGGCGCCCCTCGCGAACGGCTTCGCGCTGCCCGCAGAGGGCATCGCGCTCATCACCGAAACCGAACTGTACGGTCCGCTCGCGCGCCGCGCGGGGCGCCGCCGCCAGGAACAGGCGAGCAACGTCGACTCGATGGTGCGCGACCTGTCGGAGCTGAAGATCGGCGACCCGGTCGTGCATTCGCAGCACGGTATCGGCCGCTATATGGGCCTCGTGACGATGGATCTCGGCGAAGGCGACACCGAGTTCCTGCACCTCGAATACCAGGGCGACAGCAAGCTCTACGTGCCGGTATCGCAACTGCACGTGATCTCGCGCTACAGCGGCGCCGATCCGGAAAGCGCGCCGCTGCATTCGCTCGGCTCGGGCCAGTGGGAAAAGGCCAAGCGCAAGGCCGCGCAGCAGATCCGCGACACCGCCGCCGAACTGCTGAACCTGTATGCGCGCCGTGCGCTGCGTCAGGGTCACGCGTTCGCGCTCGAACCACGCGACTACACGAAATTCGCCGAAAGCTTCGGCTTCGAGGAAACGCCCGACCAGGCCGCCGCGATCGCCGCCGTGATCGGCGACATGACGAGCGGCAAGCCGATGGACCGCCTCGTGTGCGGCGACGTCGGTTTCGGCAAGACCGAAGTCGCGTTGCGCGCGGCGTTCATCGCGGTGCTCGGCGGCAAACAGGTCGCGCTGCTCTCGCCCACGACCCTGCTCGCCGAACAGCACACGCAGACGTTCACCGACCGCTTCTCCGACTGGCCGGTGCGCATCGCGGAACTGTCGCGCTTCAAGTCGACGAAGGAAGTCAACGCGTCGATCCAGCAGATCAACGAAGGCACCGTCGATATCGTGATCGGCACGCACAAGCTGCTGTCGTCGGACGTGCAGTTCAAGCGGCTGGGTCTTGTCATCATCGACGAGGAACACCGTTTCGGCGTGCGCCAGAAAGAAGCGCTGAAGGCGCTGCGCGCCGAAGTCGACGTGCTGACGCTCACCGCCACGCCGATTCCGCGCACGCTCGGCATGGCGCTCGAAGGCCTGCGCGACTTCTCGGTCATCGCGACCGCGCCGCAGAAGCGCCTCGCGATCAAGACCTTCGTGCGCCGCGAGGAAGACGGCGTGATCCGCGAGGCGATGCTGCGCGAACTCAAGCGCGGCGGCCAGGTGTACTTCCTGCACAACGAGGTGGAGACGATCGAGAACCGTCGCGCGATGCTCGAAGCGCTCGTGCCGGAAGCGCGCATTGCCGTCGCGCACGGGCAGATGCACGAGCGCGAGCTCGAACGCGTGATGCGCGATTTCGTCGCGCAACGGGCGAACGTGCTGCTGTGCACGACGATTATCGAAACCGGTATCGACGTGCCGAGCGCGAACACGATCCTGATCCATCGCGCCGACAAGTTCGGGCTTGCGCAGCTGCATCAGCTGCGCGGCCGCGTCGGACGCTCGCATCACCAGGCGTACTCGTATCTGCTCGTGCACGATCCGCAAGGTCTCACGAAACAGGCGCAGCGCCGGCTCGAAGCGATCCAGCAAATGGAAGAACTCGGCGCCGGCTTCTATCTGGCGATGCACGACCTCGAAATTCGCGGCACGGGCGAAGTGCTCGGCGACAAGCAATCGGGCGAGATTCACGAGATCGGCTTCCAGCTTTACACCGACATGCTGAACGACGCGGTCAAGGCGCTGAAGGAAGGCCGCGAGCCGGACCTCACCGCGCCGCTCGCCGCCACGACCGAAATCAACCTGCATGCGCCCGCGATTCTGCCGGCGGATTATTGCGGCGACGTGCAGGAGCGGCTGTCGCTCTACAAGCGTCTTGCGAACTGCGAGCATGCCGACGCGATCGACGGCATTCAGGAAGAGCTGATCGACCGCTTCGGAAAATTGCCGCCACAGGCGCTGGCGCTCGTCGAAACGCATCGCTTGCGGCTCGCCGCCAAACCGCTCGGCATTTCGAAGATCGATGCCGGCGAAACGGTGATCGGCCTGCAGTTCATCCCGAATCCGCCCATCGACGCGATGCGTATCATCGAGATGGTCCAGAAGCACAAGCACATCAAGCTCGCGGGACAGGACAAGCTGCGCATCGAAACGCGCACGCCCGACCTCGCGGTGCGCGTTTCGACGGTGAAGGAAACGTTGCGCGCGCTCGGCGCGCCGACCCGCGTCACGCCGGCCGCGGCGCGCCAGGCGTGAGATGTTGCGGCGCGTCATGCACGCGCCGCAACATGCCTTTGTTATTGCCAGCTTTGGCCTGACGTATGTTTTTTGGGTATGATCGAACGATAACCATGCTGGAGTTCTGTCATGTCACACGTCGCTGAAACAGC
>CALFSF010000554.1 GCA_937917025.1 uncultured Paraburkholderia sp. | reverse complement strand
CGGCTGGCGCTGTCAATTTGCGGGACAGAGCCTGGGGGACGTTGGTAATTTCGCGCCATGCGGCGAAACGGGCCGCGAGGTGCATGCAACGGAAAGAGGCGCGCAGCGGATACGGCGGCCATGGAAGGCGAAGACCGCAAGCCCCGCTACGCTGCTTCCAGAATTCCCCGATGACTTCGCCCCGGGGACAACCCCGTCAGAATCATCGAAGCGTCCGCCGAAGCGCCGGAACCGGGGGCGTCATCGGTCACGGCGGTGTGTCCGCGCGCGTTTGCCTTTGAAACTTCCGTAGACGATTGCAGCCAGCGGTATAAATAGCAGCGCCCATGCGATCGCTCGCGCGGCCCCCGCATCGACCAGGAGCGCCAGCGCCAGACCAGCCACAATCGCAACATTGATCATGACTGGCATGCGCCACACTGGTACGCGCTCCTTACTCACGAGCACCGCTCCGACCGCTTGTTCCGCGCGCGGCGACAGCTTGCGCTTCCAGCGCGTCGATACGCGTACGCACGGCGTCGCGCCGTTTCCACCACAAACATAGTCCACTAATGAGCACGGCAATCGCGACAAGATCGAACAGTATCCACAGCACCTTCAGCGGCGAACTGCCGTAATCGCCGAAATGCAGCGGCTGCGCGATCAGGATCGCCGTCAGATACCACGGCAGATGAGCGGTTGCGGACAGTTTGCCGGTCTGCGCATCGATCATCACCGGTTGCAGCAGGCGCGAGGTCAGCGTCGTGTCGCCACGCAGGAACACCATGTAGTGATGAGGTGTCGAGAAGCGGCTGCCGGGATAACCGACGAACGCGACCTCCATACCCGGAACCGCCTGCATCGCGGTGTCGATCGCGTGCTGCACGCCGCCCGACGGTGAACTGACGGGCGGTTGATTGCGCCACGGCGCGGTCATGGCCGCAAGTTCAGTCGACTGCCAGTGACCGAGCAGGGGAATCGCCAGCGTGTTGATCGCACCCGTCAAGCCGACGACGAGCAGCCACGCAGCAGTGGCGATGCCGAGCAGATTGTGCAGATCGAGCCATTTGAGCCGCGAGGCGCGATCGTGACGCACGGTCGCGAACGGCAGCCGCCGCATGAAAACGCCGTACACCACGATGCCCGACACGATCGACACAACGAACGCGAGTCCCATCAGGCCGATGAAAAGTGTGCCCGGCAAGCCCGCGAACAGATCGACATGCAGTTTGCGGATCAGATACATGACGCCGCTGCGCTGCTCGATATCGTGAAGCAACTGGCCGGTGCGGGCGTCGTATTTGTAGACGGCGGTCGCATCGCTCGAATCGGCGCGCTTGCCGAGCGATACGAACCAGGCCGGCGAATCGTCGCTCTGCGACACGAAGCGCACCGCATCGCCGGGCCGACGCACTCGCGCATCGTCGACCATCGCATCGATGCTGGCGCGCGTCGTCACGCCCGCAAGCGTCGGCGGTTCCACGGTCGTGCCGGTCCACACGCCAATTTCGTCCTTCAGGATCAGCGGCGCGCCGGTCACGCAGAGCAACAGCAGCGACAGCGTGCAGACCAGACTCGTCCAGCGGTGAATCCGGTACCAGACGTGAAAGTGAGAATGACCCATTTCGTTACCAGTCGTAGCGCAGCGTCGCCATCGCGACACGGCTCGTACCGTAGTAGCAGGCGTTCAGGCTCGTGCAGGTTGCAACGTACCGGCGATCGAAGAGGTTGTTCACGTTCAGCGAAAAGCGCACGCCGTCGAGCTTCGGATTCAGCTGGCCAAGCTCGTAACCGAGCGCGAGATCCACGAGCGTGTTCGACGGGATGCTGACGGTGTTCGTCGAATTGCCATAAGTCTGGCCGAAGTAGCGCACGCCGAGCCCGAAGTTGAACGTGCGCAGCGGACCGCGCTGCACCGTGTAGTCGGCCCACAGCGAGGCCTGATTGCGGGGCACGACGATCACGCGTTTGTCGAGGTCGGTGCCGTTGCTCTGCGTGACCGTCGCGTCGGTGTACGTGTACGACGCGATGACTTTCAGTCCATCGGCGATCTCAGCGTTCGCTTCGAGTTCGAAGCCCTGGGAGCGCACTTTGCCCGACTGCGTCTGAAACTGCGGATGCAGCGGATCGACGGTCAGCGCATTACTCTGTGTGAGCGTGTACGCGGCGGCGTTAGCGGAAATCGCCGAACGCGCGGGCTGGTACTTGATGCCGACTTCGTACTGCGTACCCGTCGTCGACTGGAACGGCGTGCCGTCGAACGACGTGCCGATGGTCGGCTGGAATGAGCGCGAATACGCGACATACGGCGCGACGCCCGCATCGAACACATAGCTCAGACCGACGCGGCCGGAGAACGTGCCTTCGTTTTGCGTCGCGGTGGTGTTCGCGAGGCGGTTGGTGGTCGACGTATCCACCCAGTCGTGACGCCCGCTTAACGTGAGACGCCAGCGCTCATACGCAAGCTGGTCCTGCAGATAGAGGCCGACCTGGTTCTGGATCTGGGAAGTGCTTTGCGAGACCGGTGGACGCGCGATGGATGCACCGTAGACGGTGTCGTACAGATCGATCGGCGGCGCGGAGCCGAAGCCGAGCGCGACGCGGCTCGACGCCCAGCGATAGTCGAGTCCGACGAGCACCGTGTGCGCGATCGCGCCGGTCTGGAATTGTGCCTGCGCCTGATTGTCGAGCGTGAAGTTTTCCGCGTGTTCAGGCGCGGACAGCACCTGCCGGTTCAGCGTGCGGAGGTCCGATTGCAGGCCCGCGCCGGCGACCGAAAAGAGATTCGTATCGAGGTACGCATAACGCAGTTTCTGCGTGACCTTCCACGTTGAATTGAACCGATGCTCGAATTCGTAGCCGAGCCATGCCTGGGTGCGCGAGTATTCGTCGACGCTGGGTTCGCCGACATACTTGCCGTACGGAACGTTGCCGTTCGGATTGCTGAGCAGCGTGCCTTGCGCGGGGAGAAACTGGATCTGGGGTTCGCCGTTGTCGCGCTGATATTCGGCAGCAAAGGTGAGGCTCGTGTCGCGGTCCGGACGCAGCGTGATCGAAGGCGCGACGAGCACGCGGCTTTCTTTCGTGTGATCGATCTGCGTGCCGCCGTCGAAACCGAGGGCGGTCAACCGGTAGAGCACGGTGCCGTCCTTGTCGACCGGACCGCCGAAATCGAACGCGCCTTCGTGGCGGCCGAACGTATTGGCCTGGACCTGCACGGTATGCACGGCCTGCTCGGGCGGACGCAGGCTCACGAAGTTGACGAGTCCGCCAGGCGGAATCGATCCGTACAGCGACGACGATGGCCCGCGCAGAATCTCGATGCGTTCGAGCATGAACGGATCGACTTTCGGCCGTCCGTAGAGACTCGCGCCATACGGTAATTGCATGCCGTCGAGAAACAGCGTCGGCTCGAATCCGCGGATACGCAGCGAATCGAAACGGTTGTCGACGGGATCTGTGCCAGCCTGCACACCTGGCGTGTACTTGACCGCGTCGACGAGACTCAGCGTGCCTTGTTCCTGCATCTGGTTCCGGCCGACCACAGAGACCGCCTGCGGCGTTTCGAGTAGAGACGTGCCGGTTTTGGTGGCGGTTGCGCTGCGCTTTGCCGCGTAGCCGGCGAACGGGCCGGTGGCCGTTTCCTGTTCGCGCGCCGATTCGACCTTGACCGGAGGCAGTGTGTTCGACGCTGCACCCGGCGTGGCCGGTTCGACCGAAGGCGTGGCGGCCTGCACGAGCCATGCGCCGTCCATCTTCGCGACGGCCGCGAGGCCGGTGCCGTCGAGCAGCCGTTCGAGCGCGGTCGCGGCCGGGTAGGTGCCATGTACGCCTTTCGTGATCTTGCCATGCACGTCGGCGGCGTCGTACGACACGCTGACGCCGGCGCGGCGGGCGAACGTATCGAGCGCAATGTCGACGCTCCCCGCTGCGATATCGAACGAACGGGGCGCCGCGACGCTGGCGGGCGCCGCGCCCTGCGCATGGAGCGCGGACGAAGCGGCTGCAATACCCAGTGCAAGCACGGTTGGCGCGAGCACGCGGCGCACGCGACGGGCGGTATGGCCGCGCCGCCCTGCAACGGCGCCTGAAGAACGATGGCGCGGAGTACGGCTGAAATTCACGTTGGTCTTCCTCGTCGGACGGTGTGATTGGGCGGAGCAGCAAAGCTCCTTTCCCTCATTGCCGGACGAGAACCCGAAACCCCTCACATTCCGGGTAAATTTTTTTACGGCGTGCTGGCCGCCTGCAACGTGACCCAGTAACGGGTGCGCGTCGTCACCGCCAGATGCAGGTTGTCGGCAAGGAAGGCGAGCGTGCGGTCCGTATCGGCAGTCTGGAACGCGCCCGAGACGGGTAATGCTGCGATGGCCGGATCGCATCGCAGCACGCCGGTGCGGTAACGCGACAGTTCGGCCAGGAACTGCCCGAGCGGCATCCGGTGCGCGACGATCACCCCGTCGAGCCAGTCTGTCGCCGCGGCGGGCGATTCATCGATGCGGTACGCGCGCGTGCGATCGAACCGGTAGACGTCGCCTGCCTGCGCGACAGCGCGTGTGCCGTCCGGCGGCACGATCTCGACTGCGCCCTGATCGACGCTCACGCGCGCGTTCTGCGCGTCGAGCCGCACCGCGAACTGCGTGCCGAGCGCCTGCAGCCGGCCAAAGCCGGTCTGCACGTAGAACGGCCGCCGCACGGTGGCGTCGGGGTCGTGGCCGGTTCGCACGTAGATTTCGCCCCGCAGCAGTTCGATCACGCGCCGTGTGCCGTCGAGGCGCACGTTCAGCACGGTATCCGTGTTGAGCACGAGCGTCGTGCCGTCCGCGAGACGCACGGTCTTGCGCTCACCGGTCGCGCTCACGTAGTCGGCGGCGGCACGTTGCCACGGCGGGCTTTCGCGTGCGAGCCAGCCGGCAACGCCCGCGACACCGAGCCAGCCGAGCGCCTTCAGTGCCTTGCGGCGCTGCCCGCGACTGCGGTTGCGGCGAGCGGCTTCGTCCAGGGTTTCGAGTGCGAGCTTCGGCGGCAGTTTGCTGAACGGCTCGCCGAGTGCGATGACCCGTTGCCAGGCGGCTTCGTGTTCCGGCCGCTCGGCGCGCCAGCGCTCGAACGCGGCGGCCTGTCCTGGGTCCGCGCGATTGAATTCCAGCCGCACCGACCACGCGATGGCGGCGTCGACAATGGCGGAATCGATGTCGTCGGTCATGGGCAACGGGTGGTCGGCGCGTGCAATGCGGTCAGGTCCCGTAGACCTGGTCGTAGCAGTGGCGCAATGCCTTGGCAAGGTATCGTTCGGCGGTCGCGACCGAGACGTCCAGGCGCCGGGCAATCTCGGGCACCGTCGTCCCGTCGAGCCTCGCCCACAGAAGTGCGGAGCGCATGGCCGGAGCGAGCCCATCGAGCACCGCATCGATCCGCACGAGCGTTTCCAGCACGATCATCCGCACTTCCGGCGACGGCACCTGCGGCTCAGGGATGAGCGCGAGCGCGTCGAGCCATGCCTGCTCGATATCGCGGCGGCGCCAGTGGTCGACGACCAGCCCCTTCGCGATCGAAGTCAGATAGGCGCGCGGCTCCTGCACGGCATGCAGTTCCGACGTGGCGCGGCAGATCACGCGCAGGAAAGTGTCCTGCGCGAGGTCGGCGGCGTCGGCGGCATCCCGCACGCGACGGGTCAGCCAGCCGACCAGCCACGTGTGATGCGCCGCGTACATGCCGGCTGCCACTGGAGGAGACGGATCTGACCGCATAGGCGAAGCTGACGCGAGCGTGAAGTTCCGCGCATATTACTGCAAATGAGAATCATTGTCATCGGTGCCGGGGCTGGCGGGGTTCCACGGGAACACGACAGGGCGCCGTGATGGCCGCCGGGGTGACGGCCCACGCCCACAACATCACGCTGGCAAAGGCGCATCGGCGATATGCCGGTTCATGCGTTGCGCCTGCCGGTAGACCGCCTGTATCAGGAGCGCCGTATTGCGTGAAGGCGGAGAGAATTTCGAATAGACAAACGTCGAGACCATCTCGAGTTCCTCGACGAGCGGACGAATGATGAAATCCTGACCGACCGCGGCGAATTCGTCGACGATCGTGAGACCGAGGCCGCCTTTTACCAGCGCCAGCGCCTGATCCGCGCGCGTGATATCCACGATCGATTCCAGTTCCACGTTCACTTGCTGGCACGCCCGCGCGATCATCGCGCCGAACGGAATGTCGCGCCTGAATAGGATCATGGGCTCGCCGACGAGGTCTGCCAGCGCGACGCGCTCGCGTTCGGCAAGCCGGTGTCCGGACGGCACGACGCATACCATCCGCCCGCGCATGAATGGCACGACGTCGAGATGTTCGTGTTCGAGCGGCATGGACGACACGGTGACATCGACGGCCTTGCTCAGCACTTCGAGCGGCATGTCGGCGATGAGCGAGGTGTGCCAGTCCACGCTGAGGCCGGGCAACTGCCGCTTCAGTTCGACGATCGCGGGCGCGACGATCGACATCGCCAGCGACGGACTGCAGGACACATGCAACAGGCTCGTCGGACCCAGCGACAACGCCCTTGCAAACTCATCGACCCGCAAGGCCGCCTGATAGACCTGTTCCACTTCCCTGAACAACGCCTGGGCTTCCGTCGTCGGCACGAGCCGGCCCTTGGTCCGCTCGAACAGACGCAGCCCGAGCGTCGTCTCCGTATGAGAGACGAGCTTGCTGACAGCGGGTTGCGACACGTAGAGCATTTTCGATGCCGCATTGATCGAGCCGGTCAGCATGACCGCGCGAAACACTTCCATCTGCCTGAGCTTGAAACGCATGGGGTCTCCGACACATAGCCGGCGGTATTAACCAGAAGTTATAGGGTAACTGAAACTCGGCATACGACAGCCTGGCGACATCTCTCTACTATCTGCCGGATGGGCTTGCCGGGGCCTGGCGACAGCCTTTTTCACCGGTTTGCCATGAAGCGGGGATGGTCGCAATCAACCGCATCGAACCAACGCATTCCATTTCTTGACGTAAGGAACACTCGAATATGACCCGCTCTCTCGACGGAAAGGTGGCGATCGTCACCGGTGCGGCGCGTGGCATCGGATTGGGCATCGCACAGAAACTGAAAGCGGACGGCGCACGCGTGGCCGTGTGGGATCTGGATGTGGGCGATTGCAGTCCGCAAACGCTGGGCTTCGTGCCGGACCACGTTCAGCCCGTGGACGTCGCATCCATGGGTTCGGTCGCACAGGCATTTTCTGCTACGCTCGACGTGCTGGGGCACGTCGATATCCTCGTCAACAACGCGGGGATCAACGGGCCCGTCGCTCCGTGCTGGGAGTATCCGCTGGACGCATGGCAGCGCGTGATCGCCGTCGATCTGAACAGCGTGTTTTACTGCTGCCGCGTCGCGATTCCCCACATGCGCGCGCGTGGCGGCGGTCGCATTGTCAACGTCGCATCGATCGCGGGCAAGGAAGGCGTTCAGTTCATTTCAGGGTACTCGGCGGCCAAGGCGGGTGTCATCGCGTTCACCAAGTCCGCCGCGAAGGAACTGGCGAAGGACAACGTGCTCATCAATTGCGTTGCGCCCGCGATGGTCGAAACCGGATTGTTCAGCGAGATGTCGGACGCGCATATCGAGGCCAGCAAAGCGAAGATTCCAATGGGACGCTTCCTTCAGATCGACGAGATCGGTGCGATGGTCAGCTGGATCGTCAGTCCGGAATGCAGCTTCACGACCGGCTTCACGTTCGATCTGACAGGCGGGAGGGCGACATATTGAGCGCGCGCCGCAGCAACGAAACTTCCGGAGTGTCTCGATGACGAACATCTTCGGCGAAGACAAGATCGACTGCCACAACCATGTTTTCGATCCCGCGCGTTTTCCGTATCGCGCCGACACTGCGTACCGGCCATCGATGCAGGAGATCGGCACCGCAGCGCAGTTTGCCCATGTGATGGACGCCTGTGGCGTGCGCCATGCGCTGCTCGTCGGGCCGACGAGCGGCTACCGCACCGACAACCGTTGCATGCTCGATGCGATCGCGAACGGCAACGGCCGTTTCAAGGGCATCGCGGTGGTGGACAACGACGTGCGTCGCGCGGAACTGGTGGAGATGAAGGCGGCGGGCGTCGTGGGCGTTGCGTTCAATCCCGCGATGGAGGGCGTCGAAGTGATGAGCGATGCAAACGCGCTCTTCGGCACGCTGGCCGATCTCGACATGTTCGCGCAGATCCAGGCCACCGGCGATCAACTGGTCGCGCTCCAGCCTTTGATCGCGCGGACGGCGACACGAATACTCATTGACCACTGCGGCCGTCCCGAGGTCGCGGCCGGCACGAATCAGGCCGGCTTCCAGGCGCTGCTGCGGCTTGCGGACACCGGTCGCGTCGTCGTCAAGATTTCGGGGCTGCAAAAGTTTTCGCAGCTCGCGCATCCGTACGAAGACACACAGGTCTTCGCGCGACACCTCCTTCGCACGTTCGACCCGGATCGATGTGTGTGGGGTTCGGACTGGCCGTTCCTGCGCTCGCCGGTGCGGATGGATTACGCGCCGCAGCTGACGCTTGCCCGGCACCTGATCCCTGATCCGGAAGCGCGCAGACGTGTGCTGTGGGAGACGCCGCGCAGGTTGTTCGGTTTCTAGGCTTGCGGCACGGCACGGGCCGCCATCGATCGTCAGAACAGCGCTTTCTGGCCCGACATCAGCGTCTCGAAGTCGTCGCCGAGCAGAGGAAGAATCGCGTCGGCCACAGGCTGCAACTGGCGCGTGAGATAGTGGTTGTAGTCGATTGCCGAACGTAGTGTTTCCAGCGGCTCGGGGCCCGCGCCCGTCATCACGTAGCTGATCCAGCCGCCGCTCTGGTATTGCAGCGGTCGGCCTCGCTCGCGATTGAGTTCGTCGGCGCGGCGCGCGGCGCGCACGTGTGGCGGAACGTTGCGTTGATAGTCTTCGAGCGGACGGCGCAGCCGCTTGCGATACACCAGTTGATCGTCGAACTCGCCGCGCAGCGTTCGCTGAACGTAGTCGCGGATGTAATCCTGATAGGGCTCTTGCTTGAAGATGTGCAGATAAAGCTGCTGCTGAAAGCGCTGCGCGAGCGGCGTCCAGTCGGTGCGCACTGTTTCGAGTCCTTTATAGATGACGTTTTCGGAGCCGTCCGGCAGCACGGTCAGGCCCGCATAGCGCTTCTTGCTGCCTTCCTCCGCGCCGCGGACCGTGGGCATGAAAAAACGCCGGTAGTGCCGCTCGAACTGAAGCTCGAGCGCGCTTTCGAGTCAAAAGCGCGCCTTTACGTGCTGTTGCCACCACTGGGTGACGTGCGTGACGAGGGCGCGACCGATCTGCGCCGCTTCGTACTCGGAATGGGCGTGCCTGAGCCACACGAACATCGAATCG
>CALFSF010000553.1 GCA_937917025.1 uncultured Paraburkholderia sp. | reverse complement strand
GCATTCGTCCAGGCTGGACGCCATCGAAGCGGCGTTCAACAAGCTCGGCAAGCGACTGGAAGTATCCATCGTCTAATCACCACGTAAAAAATCTCAGCCCCGGAAGCGTCTACGCTTCCGGGGCTTTGCTTTGTGGGGGCACCTGTGAGCCGTCGGCTACGGGCGGCTTTATGACGCCTGCGCGAGCCACATGCACAAGTCGCTGAACGATCGCGGCACTGGCATGCTCGCGCTGTATCGCATCGCGCGGTACCCTCACGCAAGTGAACGGAGCAGTCGCAAGCGCTTGAGCGGGCGCTGCCCGCCTGCATGAAAGGTCCAGCAGGCTTTGTGCGGGCGATAAAATCTTTCACTATTCTTTCAATTGGATTCCGCTGGACGTAGTAACGTATAGAAGCATCTACTTTGGCCCGGTTGGCCCGGTCACCTTGATTATTGAGGCGCTTATGTCCACGGACGCAGACACGATCACCGATGAACGGGTCGCTGCAATCGCCGATCGCATGGTCGAAGAAGGCAGAAGAGTTTCTCCAGTCACGATCTGGTCAGAGGTTCGTGGCGGCTCGCTGGTTGCGATCGTGGCGGCCCTGCAGCGCTGGCGTGAAGCGCGACAGCCCGCAACGCAGAAGCCGCAGGCCGAGGCTGGATTGCCCGAAGGCCTTGTCGAAACAATGATGAGCGCCGCCGGTCGCATCTGGACGGCGTCGCACGAAGAAGCACAGAGGGTGTTCGGTCAGCGCCTGGCGGAGATGAACGAACACGTCGCCACAGCCCAGGTGGAACGGGACGAGGCGCTTGCCGAATTCCAGAAGGTACTGGAAGAAGTCGAAGCAGAGCGTAAGGCACGCGAAGAACTGACTTCGGTTGTCTCAATCAGAAGCGAGGAGATCGCGCGGATCACGCAGGAGCGTGACGAAGCGCGGCAGGAGATCGCGACGCTGAGCGACACCTGTCAGGCGAAGTCAGAAGAAGTGACGCGCTGGTCGCAGGAGGCGAGCACGGCTTCATCGCGTGCCGAAGCCGCCGAAACCCGCATCGAGGAACTCGTACTGCGTGCATCGGAAGAAGCCGCTGCGCTGCAAGCGACGAAGGCGTCGCTTGAGGAAGCACACAGGGCACGCGAAGAACTGACCTCGGTTGTCTCAAGCAAAAGCGAGGAGATCGCGCGGATCACGCAGGAGCGTGACGAAGCGCGGCAGGAGATCGCGACCCTGAACGACACCTGCGACGCGAAGTCAGCTGAAGTGACGCGTTGGTCGCAGGAGGCAAGCGCGGCTTCGTCGCGAGCTGAAGTAGCCGAAAAACGTATCGAGGAACTCGTACAGCGTGCTTCGGAAGATGCGGCGAAACTGGAAGCCATCAGCGCGGCGCTCGAAGAGGCGCATCAGGCGCACGAACAGTTGACCGCAGTCGTCTCAAGCAAGAGCGACGAAATCGCGCGGGTCAATCAGCAGCTTGACGCTGCGCGGCAGGAGATCGCAACGCTGGGCGACGCGTGTCAGGCGAAGACCGAAGAAGCGACCCGCTGGTCGCAGGAGGCAGGCGCGGCTTCTGCACGCGCGCAAGCCGCCGAAGCGCGTATCGAGGCACTCGCGCAGCGTGCGTCGGAGGAAGCGGCCAAGCTCGACGCCAGCGCGGCATCGCTTGAAGCGGCGCTTAAGGCGCGTGAAGCGTTAGCCGCTGCTGTCTCAAGCAAGAGCGATGAGATTTCGCAGATTACCCAGCAGCTTGACGAAGCGCAGCACGAGATCGCACAGCTAAACGGCGCTTGCGAAGCGAAGTCGCAAGAAGCGAGCGCGGCGGCTTCGCGTGCTAAAGACGCCGAAACACGCATCGAGGAACTCGTACAGCACGCGTCAGCCGAATCGGCGAAACTGGAAACCGCCAATGCGTCGCTCGAAGAGGCACGTCATGCGCATGAACAGTTGAGCGAAATCGTCTCAAGCAGGAGTGGTGAGATTTCGCGGATCACGCAGCAGCTTGCCGAAGCGCGCCAGGAAATCGCAACGTTAGGCGACACGTGCGAGGCGAAGTCGCAAGAAGTGACGCGCTGGTCGCAAGAGGCAAGCGCGGCTTCAGCGCGTGCTGAAGCCGCGCGAGCCGAGGTGAACGAGAGTGTTGCCCGGCTTGCCACGATGGAGGCTCAACGGGATCAGGCCCGTACAGCGTTTGTGACGGAGCGCAAATCCGGCGCGGCGCGCAAGGAAGAGGCGTTGGCTCAACTCACCGAACTGGAGCGCGTCACCCGGGAACTCGGGGAGGCCCGCGAACGCGAAAGCGCCATGACTGCCGCAAGGACGGCCGCGAACGCCGAACTCGCCCGCGTTTCGCAGGAAGCGTCTGCCGCGAAGGATCGCGCGGATGCCGCCGAAAAGCAGCTAGCGCAACTGGAGCAACGTCTCGCCGCGCACGAGGCAGCGGACTCGATCGAAAGCCAACGTGCACGGCAACTCGCCATGCACGCAGGTGAATCCACGGGCGCGGAAGATATCGACGCGTTGCAACGTCAGATATCGGCACAGGCCAAAGCCCATGAAAAGGCTTTCGAAGAGCTTCGCGCCAATGCCGAACAGTGGGCGGCGCATGCAAAGGAACTGAAACAAAGACTCAGCCAGGCAGGCGAGAAGATATTGTTCATCGACGCGCGCAGCACCGGAGAAGTCGCGTTGTTGCGGCGGCTTTCATCCGAGCTTGAGCGCGTCAAGCCGGATCACGAATTGATATCCCGGGACATGCAGCAGAAACTGATCGGCGCGACAATGGTTCAGCAACTCGCCCAGAAGGGCTATCGGTACAACCCGGCTACGGCCGTCATGTCCAAAGTGGATAGTTGAGGAACGCAATGGCACAACAGCTGACAATCGATTTTGTCTCCGATATCGCATGCCCGTGGTGTGCGATCGGCCTGTCTTCGCTTCAGCATGCGTTATCGCGTCTTGGCGATGCGGTCGACGCCCGGATCGTCGTGCATCCGTTCGAGCTGAATCCGGAGATGGGGCCCGGGGGCGAGGCCATTGTCGACTATCTCGGCAAGAAATACGGACGCACGCCGGAACAGATCGCCGAAACGCAAGCGATGATCCGCGAACGGGGCGAGAGTGTGGGCTTTGCGTTCGGCCCGCGTACGCACGTGTATAACACCTTCGATGCGCACCGCCTGATGCATTGGGCCGGTATCGAAGGCAGACAGTTGCCGCTCAAAATGGCGCTGCTGCGGGCCTGCCATGCCGAGGGCAAGGACCCGGGCGACCACGACGTCCTGGTCGAAGCGGCCCGGTCCGTGGGCCTCGACGCCGCGGAAGCCGGCGACGTGCTGCAAAGCGGACGCTACGCCGATGACGTGCGCGCCGAGGAACAGAAATACCAGGCAATGGGCATCCATTCGGTGCCGGCGATCATCTTCAACCAGCGCTATCTGGTGTCCGGAGGGCAACCGGTGGAAACCTTCGAGCAGGCGATCCAGCAGATTCTGTCCGAAGCGTAACGTCCTCGTATTGCGGAAAGGTCCGTGCGTGGCGCGCGGATCAAGGCTTCCTCGTCGAAGGAACGCACGTCGAGTGCGCCGGTGCCACAGTGGCACCGCGGCCATCGTCCGTTGCGTTGAGCTGCAGCCTGGAGATCGCCTGTCGCGTTGCCATTCGCAGATCGCTCAAAAAAGTCACATGCGTCGTTCAAGAATCGCGAACTATTGCCGATAATACGTACGGAGGTTTTGTCTACCCATTCCATGGCGTTCATCGTCGGAGGCCGGAGGCCTGACGTCCCGCTTCCGTCGGTTCGGGTTGCGGACAATAATTCAACGAATGCGACGTTCCGCTGCGGAGGTGCTGTGATTCGAAACTGGCTCGGTGGTGTGCTACTGGCGGTGTGTTGGGCAGGCAATGCCGTTGCGGCCGGACCGGATTGTTCCCGTCCCTTCACACTCGGTTTGCACGACCATGGCCTGCTTTATTCGCTCGACACGGATAGCGGCATCGACAAGGATTTCGCGGAAGAACTGATCCGCCGCAGCGGCTGCCAGATCAAGGTCAGCCTGATGTCGCGCGCGCGGATCTGGAAGCTGATCGAATCCGGCGCGCTCGACTTCAGTCTCTCGGGCATCGCTAACGAGGAACGGAACCGTTACGCATCATTCGCGTGGTACTTCAGCAACAAATACTATTTGCTGGTTCGCAACGACGCCGGCATTCATAACGTCGCGGACTTCGAGAACGACGAACACGCGCAGCTCGGCGTGATTCGCAGTTTCCGCTATAGCGATTCGGCGAACGCGCTGGTCGACAAGCTCGCGTCGGAGAACCGCGTCAGTCAGGCGGGCGGACTGGAGCCGCTGTATCAGGCGCTCGTCCTGCGCCACATTCAGGGCATGATTATCGAGCCGTTCGATTACCCCGCGATCGACGAGAAGAAGATTCGCGACGTGACGACGATCATCGAATTCAACGATCCGTCGGTGCCGCATGGTCTGATCATGTCGAACAAGGCGCTTCCTGCCGCTGAACGGGCGAAATGGCGTGCACTCGTGGACGAGATGCGCGCTGACGGCACGGTGCGCCGTATTTTCGAAAAGTACTTCAGGCCCGACCTCGCCGCTTCCATGGTCAACTTTCAGGCGACACCATGAGCAGGGCGCGTTCTGTCCTGTTGCCGCTGCTAGTCCTGTCGACGTCGCTTTGCGTGACGTGGACCGTCTGGGATCACGAGCGGCAAGCCACCCGCAACGAACTGCGCACCCAGTTCGAATATTCGGTGGGCGATGCGGTCAGCCGCGTCGAACAGCGGATGGCGACGTATGAACTCATGCTGCGCGGCGTGCAGAGCCTGTTCGCCACGAGCGGCGCGATCGATCGTGCGAAGTTTCGCAAGTACGTCAACGCGCTCAATCTCGACGTGAACTTCAACGGGGTTCACGCCGTGGGTGTCGTCGAGTGGGTGCCGGCGGCGCGCAAGGACGCGCACGTCGCGCAGATGCGCGAGGAGGGCGTTTCCGGCTACGCGATCCAGCCGCCGGGGATTCGCGAGGATTACGCGCCGATCATTCAGCGCGAACCCTATGTGGGTGTCATGCGCAGCTCACCCGGCTTTGACGCGTGGGACAATCCGGTGCGCCGGCTCGCGCTCGAAAAGTCGCGCGATTCCGGCATGGCGACGCTCTCGGGCAAGGTGAGCCTGTCAGCCGATCTGGATTCCGACAGCGGGCCGGGTTTCATCATGTACCTGCCGGTCTACGCGCCCGGCGGGACGCAGGACGACGTCGAGCAGCGTCGTGAGCACATTGCCGGCTGGGTCTACGCATCGTTTCGCATGCACGACGTCATCGCCAGTCTCTACGGCGAGCAGCCCAACGGGCTCGGGTTCGCGATCTACGACGGCGTGGAGCCGTCGGAGGCCGCGCTGCTCTATCGAACGTCGAATTTAGTCAACCGGCACACGGCCCCCCTGATTTCCACCCATGAATACCTGGTTGTCAATGGACACGACTGGACGCTCTCGATCAGCGCGTTCGACGGCTTCCGCTCGCACCTCGGGCGCAATGCCGAAGCGTCGATCGCCTTCGCCGGTACCGGGCTAAGCCTGCTATTGACGCTCCTCACCTGGCTCATGATGACAGGGCGTGGCCGCGCGATGCGTCTGGCGTCGAAGATGACGCAGGAGCTGCGCGAAAGCGAGGAGAAATTCCGCGCGATCGCAGACTGCACCGTGAATCTGGAGATCTGGTGGGGACAGGACGGCAAGCCGCGCTGGATCAATCCGTCAGTCGAGCACTACACGGGTTATACGGTCGAGGAATGCATGGCGATGCCGGACTTTGCGCGCACGCTGATTCACCCGGACGACATCCCGCGCGTGGCGCCGGAATTCCAGAAAGGTCTGCAGGGATACCGCGGCGACGATCTCGAGTTTCGTTGCGTGCGCAAGGATGGCTCGCACGTGTGGCTTTCGGTTTCATGGGTGCCGATCAGCAACGCGCGGGGCGGCTTCATCGGCTTTCGCACAAGCGGTCGCGATATCACGGAGCGCAAGCAGGTCGAGGCGGAACTGCGCATTGCCGCCGTCGCGTTCGATTCGCAGGAAGCCATGATGGTCACCGATGTCGAGAGCACGATACTGCGCGTGAACTCGGCGTTCACCGCGTGCACTGGATATGCCGCCGAGGAAGTCGTCGGACGCACGCCGCGGCTCCTCAAGTCGGACCTTCACGATGCCGGTTTCTACAAGGAGATGTGGCGCACCATTCGCCGCGTGGGCGGATGGCAGGGCGAGATCTGGGGCCGCCGGAAGAACGGCGAGGTCTATCCGAAGTGGCTGACGATTTCGGCGGTGACCGGCGAAGGCGGCGCGGTGACGCATTACGTCGGCACGCATCACGACATCACGCAGCGCAAGAAGTCGGAAGAGAAAATCCGCGAGCTCGCGTTCTACGACACGCTCACGCGGCTGCCCAACCGCGCGTTGCTGCTCGAGCGGCTGAGGCAGTCGATGGCGATCAGCCACCGGCACAAGGTCTGCGGCGCGCTGATGTTCATCGATCTGGATCACTTCAAGACGCTCAACGATACACTCGGTCATGACAAGGGCGACATGCTGCTGCGGCAGGTGGCGTGGCGTCTGTCGAGCAGCGTGAACGCGAGCGACACGGTCGCCCGGGTCGGCGGCGACGAGTTCATTGTCGTGCTGGGGAACCTGAGCTTCGACAAGGCGGCCGCGACCGCGCAGACCGAGGCGGTGGGCGAGCGGATCCTGGCCGTGCTGGGCAGCGCGTATCAGTTGAACGGCGTCCAGTTCCGCAGCACCGCGAGCATCGGCGTGACGGTATTCGATGGAGAGCAGACTTCCACCGACGAGCTTTTCAAGCAGGCCGATCTCGCGATGTACAAATCCAAGGAGCGCGGCCGCAACGCGATGTGCTTCTTCGACCCTGCGATGCAGAAC
>CALFSF010000552.1 GCA_937917025.1 uncultured Paraburkholderia sp. | reverse complement strand
AATCGCATTGGGCACGATCGAATCGAGCGAGGAAACCGACGCCGATGCGGGTGTGGTCAGCATTTGCGCGGATGCCGGGGCAACGCAAGCTGCCGCCGCCAGCAGGCAGCAGGCGCATCGCAGCATGGCAGGGCCCGGTCTCACAACGGTTTTCCTTGTCCCGACGGCGAGTCTACACGATAATTGCCGGCTCATTTGTTTCTTGTTAACGCTGATTTTCATGACGCGAACCATTACCGTAATTCCCGGCGACGGCATCGGCCCGGAAATCATGCGTGCGACATTGCGCGTGCTGGACGAACTGAAAGCCGGATTGCAGGACGACATCGTCGAGGCCGGCGTGGCGGCGTTGGAAAAATCCGGCGAGTTGCTGCCGGCGGCGACGCTGGAATCCATCGCCAGGCACCGCGTTTCGCTGAAAAGCCCATTGACCACGCCGTTGGGCGGCGGTTTCTCGTCGCTGAACGTCGAGCTGCGCAAGCGCTTCGACCTGTACGCCAACGTGCGCCCCGCGCTGTCCATGCCGGGTACCAAGGCGCATTACGAGAACATCGACATCATCACGGTGCGCGAGAACACGGAGGGCGCGTACCTGTCGGAAGGCCAGACGCTTTCCGCCGACGGCCAGACCGCGCAGTCCATCGTGCGCAACACCCGCCGTGGCGCGGAACGCATCGTGCGCTACGCCTTCGACCTGGCGGTGAAGCGCGGGCGCAAGAAGGTCACCGCGGTGCACAAGGCCAATATCCTAAAGACCAGCTCGGGCCTGTTCCTGGATGTCGCGCGCGAAGTGGCGAAGGATTATCCGTCGATCGCGTTCAACGAGATGATCGTGGACAACACCTGCATGCAGCTGGTGATGAAGCCCGAGCAGTTCGACGTGATCGTCACCACCAACCTGTTCGGCGACATCCTCTCCGACCTGTGCGCCGGCCTGGTCGGCGGCCTGGGCCTGGCGCCGGGCGACAACATCGGCGAGGGCGCGGCGATCTTCGAGGCCGTGCACGGCTCGGCGCCGGACATCGCCGGCAAGGGCATCGCCAATCCGTGCGCGCTGATTCTCGGCGCCGCGCAGATGCTGGATCACGTGGGCCACGGCAACGAGGCGGCGCGCGTGCGGGCGGCCGTGCGCGATGCGCTCGAAAAGCGCGATCGCACGACCCCGGACCTCGGCGGAACCGGCACGACGACGACGTTCGCCGATGCGCTCGTGGAGCGCGTGCGGACCTAGCGTTTCAGCGCGTCCGGACGCGATGGTCCAGGACGCGCAGCCTGCCCCTGCCGGGTTCGTAGCCGACGGACATCGCGCGGTGCACGTAGCCGATCGCGCGCCGCACTGCGCTTTCCATGCCGTCGCCGAGCGCGAGGTTCGCGGCGATCGCCGCCGACAGCGTGCAGCCGGTGCCATGCCCTTCGGCGTCGATGCGCGCGTGGTCGAAGCAGCGCAGCGTGCCGTCCGCCAGCGCCAGCAGGTCGCGCACGCGGCGGCCTCCGAGGTGGCCGCCCTTCAGCAGGACGGCGCGGGCGCCCAGTGCAAGGAGCTCCGCGGCGGCGCGCGGCAGATCCCCGGCGTGCCGCAGGCGCCGTCCGAGCAGGCTTTCGACTTCCGGGACATTCGGCGTCACGAGATCCGCGCGATTCAGCAGATGACGGCGGAGCGCCGGCGCGAGGTCGGCGGTCGAGAGCCTCCCGCCGGTCGTCGCGACCAGCACCGGATCCAGCACGACCGGCACGCGTGGGCGCAGCGCGAGCGCCGCGGCGACTGTGCGGACGATCGCCGGCGTCGCCAGCATGCCGATCTTGACCGCGCGCACGTCGAAATCGCCGAACACCGCCTCGAGCTGCGCCTCGACGATGCGCGGCCGCATCGGCTCGATCGACGCCACGGCCCGCGTGTTCTGCGCCGTCACGGCGGTGATCGCACAGAGCCCGTGGACGCCGTGCGCGGCAAACGTGCGAAGGTCGGCCTGAATGCCGGCGCCGCCGCCCGAGTCGGAGCCGGCGATAGTCAGGACGGCCGGCGGGCCGCCGCGGCGGGCGCTCATGTCGCGTGTCCGCAACAGGGACGATTTTCCGTAGAACACGTCACATGAAGTGCGATGGCGAAGGCTGTCATTTGCGAGCAGGATAAAGGCCTTAGCATTGAAACCTGTGATCGATATCTCTTGACCCTATGTTGCATTTTCGCCAAACTCCTCGACGAATCACACCACAACAACGCAACCGCAGCACGGGGCAATGCAGCGGGCAACAGCAATGACAGGGCGATGGATGGGAGCGCTGGCCATGTTGCCGGCGCTCCTCTTTTCCTACACCGCGAACGCGGAGCCAGCCGACAGCGAAGCGGGCGGTCCGTATGCGCGCGCGTCCGGCTCCGAATCGGTGCTGACACGCTGGCACGATTACGCGCTTGCGACGATCACGCCGCAATTCACCTGGGCCGCACTGCCGGCGACCAACGCCGCGCCGAACGTGCTCGACCAGTACGGCGCGCGTCTGGACATGCCGCCGCTGTTCTCGAGCGGTCCGGCGACGAGCACGCACGTGTCGCTCAGCGTCGCCACCGGCATGGTGTCCGATACGCCGAGCCACCTCGCCAGCCAGGCAGCGACGGCGCTCGGCCTGCCGCAGAACGGCGTCGAGCGCACCGTGGTCACGCCTTCGCTCGTGCAGCAGTTCGACGACGGCAGCACCGCCAAGCTTTCGGCCGTGCTCGCATATCAGCGTTATGCGAGCCTCGGTCTTGGCATGTCGCAGTTCGGCAACGACGTGCAGCCGGCATCGGCATGGGCCGCGAACAACACGTCGTACGGTGCCGGCGCGCGCGTCGACCTCGGCGGCCCGGTCAGCGACAACCTGCGTTGGGGCGCCGCCTATCAGACGCGCGTCGGCATGGATCCGTTTGCCGGTTATCACGGCGTGTTTTCGGATCAGGGCGATTTCGACATTCCGGCAAGCGCCAGCGTCGGCATGAGCTATGCGCTGACGCCGATGTTCGGCGTCGACGTCGGCGTGCAGCGCGTCATGTACAGCTCGATCACGCCGTTCACGAGCTCGTCGCTGCCGCGCAGCTTCCTCGCGCTGCTCGGCGACAGCGCGAGCCCGGTGTTCGCCTGGCGCGACCTCACGGTCTACAGCGTCGGCTGGACCGTGCACAACGCGGACGTCGGCAACCTCGAGTTCCGCTATACGACGCGCCAGCAACCGATGCCGACCTCCTCGCTGCTCGAGCACGCGCTCGAGTCCGACGTATCGAACGACATGGTTTCGGTGGGCTGGTCGCGCGCGGTCGGCGACAACTCGCATATGAGCTTTGCGGCGAGTTACGCGTCGTCGCCGTATTACCTCATGATGCCCGTGTCGCATGCGCGCGATTCGTCGACGACGAGTCAGGTGGAGTTCGAGGCGCTGTATTCGGTGCGCTTCTAGTCTTTATCACGCTGCTCGGCTGGTGAAGAAACGGACGGCGATGCCGTCCGTTCTGTTTCGGGGATTCGCGTGGCTTTCCCCTCTCCCGCTTGCGGGAGAGGGTAGGGTGAGGGCAAGGCGTGCGCCGACGCGCGGCCCGACTTTCGCCGGGATGACGAAAGAGCCGGCGGGCACGAAGGACCAACACCAGCCCCACCCAACCCTCCCCTTGAAGGGGGAGGGCTGAAGCGCGCCTACAAGACTTCCGACGCGTAGTCAGCAAGCCGCGAGCGCTCGCCGCGCCGCAGCGTGATATGCGCACTGTGCTGCCAGTCCTTGAACCGGTCGACCGCGTAGGTCAGCCCCGATGTCGTCTCGGTGAGATAAGGCGTGTCGATCTGCTCGACGTTGCCGAGGCAGATCATCTTGCTGCCGGGGCCGGCGCGCGTGATCAGCGTCTTCATCTGCTTCGGCGTCAGGTTCTGCGCCTCGTCGATGATCACGTAGCGGGATAGAAACGTGCGGCCGCGCATGAAGTTGAGCGACCGGATCTTGATGCGCGAAGCAAGCAGGTCGTTCGTCGCCGCGCGGCCCCATGCGCCGCCTTCCTGCGGATTCGTCAGCACTTCGAGGTTGTCGGTCAGCGCGCCCATCCACGGCGTCATCTTTTCTTCCTCGGTGCCGGGCAGGAAGCCGATGTCCTCGCCCAGCGGCACGGTCACGCGGGTCATGATGATCT
>CALFSF010000551.1 GCA_937917025.1 uncultured Paraburkholderia sp. | reverse complement strand
GCCTTCGTCGTCGAGCTGGGTCAGGTCGGCGGCCGGGAGCTGGTCGT
This sequence comes from uncultured Paraburkholderia sp., assembly GCA_937917025.1. GTDB lineage: Bacteria > Pseudomonadota > Gammaproteobacteria > Burkholderiales > Burkholderiaceae > Paraburkholderia. Next base: position 27,552 of record CALFSF010000551.1, on the reverse strand, counting down.
GCAGATGACGGTGGATCGCCTGCGCCACCGGGCCCTCGAAAAAGACGTTCGAATCGAAAGCGGGAAAGGTCTGTTCGCCCCATTGCTCGGTGGCGATATGCGCTACTGCAATGCGCTGCTTGCGGGCTTCCACGGGCTTGCTTGAAAAGTCCTGCTGCATCGCCTGTTCGATCAGAAGCGGCTCGGTGTGCTGGCCCTCGATCTTGTTCGTGTAGTACGAGTTCATCGGGCGCAGCGCATCGCGCAGCAGATCGCGCAGATGCGGCATGCCGTGAGCCGCGAGATCCTTGGCGTCGCCGATAACCTGGGCGGCGAGCGGGCGCAGCCCGTCCAGCCTCGGCTCCGAGGGCAGAAGCGGATGCATCTGATGGACGGCGTAATACGGATACTTCGACGAAGACGGTGCCATGGCGGACCTTTTGGCGGATCACATGGCGAATCTTATCATCGATATAAAACCAATGAAAATTGTTTATTTACAAGTAATTAAGTTATTTGTGGCGGATCATGTGGCGAATCTTGTGGCGGATCTATAAGGGTGTTTTTCGGACCACGCTTCGCGCCATCGCCCGCTCATAACTTCGCGGAGAAAACACCAAGGTCAGGGCGATCATCGCCGAGATGGTGACTGCCAGCATGATCCAGGCGGCCGTGAACGTCCCTGTCAGATCGCGCACGAAGCCAGCCACCATGGGTGCCGCTGCCGCGACGATAAAACCGACGCCCTGTACAAACGCGACGAGCCGGGCGGCGAGCCGGTGGTCGCCGGAGTGATCGAGCGTGGTGACGAGCGTGAGCGCGAACGTGCCGCCGAGACCCGCGCCCATGAAGGCGACCCACAGCAGGGGTGCCGCTTCTGGCCATGCGGTGAGTCCCACGATGCCCGCCAGCTGCGCGCCAAGACCCACGACAAGCCACGGCCGCCGGTCGCGGAACGACGCCGCGGCGAGCGGCAGCAGCAGCGCGGCGGCGGCCTGAAATACGGTCATGCCGGCAAGCAGCGACCCGCCAGTGGCGGCATCGGCGCCATGCTGCAGGTAGTACGCGGGCAACCACGCGACGAGGCTCGTATAGCCGCCGTTGACGAGCCCGAAGTACAGCCCTAGCGCCCACGCGCGGCGGTTGCGCACAAGACTGACGGAAGTCCGCGGCGAATCGTGGTGCGAGGTGGACGAAGGGCATGCCGGACCTGCGGGACGCCCGCGGTTCAGGCCAAGCCAGCAGATAAGCGCCACGAGCGCCGGGAACGCCCAGACGGCAAGCGCGGCGTGCCACGAACCGGCAAGCCGCGCGATCCACGGACTGAGCCCCGCGCCAAGTCCGCCGCCACCCATGATCGACGCTGAGAACACGCCCATCACCAGTGGCACGCGCGCGCCGAAACGCTGCTTGATCACGCCCGGCAGCAGCGCCTGGATCGACGCGACGCCGATTCCCGCCAGTGCCGCCGTGAACAGCAGCAGGGCACCGGTGTGCGCCGTCCAGCGCGCGGCGCACGCGAGCCCGATCGCGAGAAGACCGAGTGCAACGCCGCGCGTTTCGCCGACGGTGCGCGTGAGCGCGCCAGCACCGAACGCGCCGATCCCCATGGCGACGACCGGCAGGCTCGTCAACAGCGACGCGCCATAAAAACTGAGGCCGGTTGCGTCGCGAATCGCCGCCATGAGTGGACTGATCGAACTTAGAAGCGGTCGCAGGTTCACGCCCACAACGACGATCGCGCACAGCCACGCGGCGTCGCGCCAGGTCAGCGCCTGTATGGCGGGAGAGGGGCGGGGCGTGTCTATGCACGGGCGGGCAGTAGTGGGCGATTGACTCACGGATCCTTCGTCGGGAGGAGTGAAAACGGCAGTGGCGATCCTGCATACGGGCCACGCAGCACGTGCAGGCCTGTTTCTGCATAGCGATATGGTTAACCATTTTACCGTAAAATGGTTAACCATATCGCTATGCACGGTATTCCAGATTCCGGGGCGGCCCGCAGTGGATGGCCCAGGATCCGTACGTGTAGCTACAATGCCGCCTGACTTCGTCACAGTCATTTCATTGCCTGCCGCTATTCGCCTGCTCATGACCACACGCGCCCGACGCTCACCTTCAACCGCAGAAACCGCATCGCCCGCTGAGGGGGATGTGCCGACGTCGGTCAGCGTCGAAGAACGCCTTTACGCGTCGATTACCGCTGCGTTGCTGCAAGGCAAGCTGCGCCCGGGCACACAGCTCGTCGAGCGTGATCTGGCGGCGGCGTTTGGCTGCACGCGCGGCGCATTGCGCAAGGTGCTGGCGCGGCTTGGCTTCGAGGGAAAGCTGGTGCTGGAAGCGCATCGCGGCGCGTTCGTGCCGGCGCCTTCCGAAGAAGACATCCGGCAGGTGTATCGCGCGCGGCAGATCGTGGAGGCGGGCGTGGTCGCCGCGCTATGCGGCGCGTTGACGGCGCAGCAGAAGCGTCGCCTCACCGCGCATGTGCGTCAGGAAGAGAAGGCGCAGCATGCGGGCCGTGTCGATGAAACGGTGCGTCTGGCGGGCCAGTTTCACGTCCTGTTGACGGAACTTGCCGGCGGCACGGAATTGCTGGGTCTGGTGATGCAACTGGTCGGAAAGACCGAGTTGTACAAGGCGCTGTACGATCCATCGAAAGGATCGACCTGTTCCGCCGATGAGCACGCGCAGATCATCGCGGCGCTCGATGCAGGCAGGTTGCACACCGCGCTGGATGTGATGCGGGTTCACCTCGAAGAACTCGAGGAGCGTGTCGTTCAGCAGGTCCGCCTGCAATCCGGCAGCAATCCCGGCGCGCTGTTCAGCGAATAGAGGATGCGCCCGACGGACCCACGAACGGGAAATACAGCGGCTACCCCGATTTACCTCGAAGGGGCCGCCACGGCCGGCCTAGCGCCGACGGAATTGCGAGTTGCGGGCGCCACCGCCGCCGCTGGCACGTTCGTCCTTGTGCCGGAAGTTGATACGGCCTTTCGTCAGGTCATAGACCGACAGTTCCAGCGTCACGCGGTCGCCCGCGAGAATACGGATGTGATTCTTGCGCATGCGTCCGGACGCATATGCGCCTACCACGACGCCATTGTCGAGCGTCACGCGGTAACGGCTATCCGGAAGTACTTCGTCGACGATACCGTCCAGTTCAAGCAGTTCTTCTTTCGCCATGCATAGCTCCTGGTCAATGAGTTTGGGCCGCTTCGACCGGATGCCGGCGAAGCGTGTGATGCGGTAAAAGGCAGCGTCGCGGCGCGCCCGTCAATCAATGCGAAATGTGCAAACGGTGCCGCTTAAAGATCGGCGACCGTCTGGCCGTCCACGCGGCCGTCGATCAGCTGCTCGGCGTGCGCCATGCACGCGAGACGCGCCTTGCCCGTGCCTTCGAACGGCCACAGATGCGGCAGCCGGAACACGCGGCCATCGGCCGACGGGTTCGCGCCAACGCGGCAGATGCGCACCGACGCTTCGTAGCCGGCGTCGGGGTTGCGTCGCGTCTGCTCGTCGGAATGACGACGCGGATACACGAGCGGGTGAATTTCAAAGCCTTTGTAGGTCCTGACAGCTTGAGTCATAAAACACTATGTCCTGTAATACGTGACCAGCATGTCCTGCGCGTGACGCACGGGAACGACCAGTCTGGCGGCGCAGCCTGACGGCGCGCCGCACGAAAAAAGAATCGCGCCAGCCCGTTTCAACGAGACTTGCGCTCAACCGCGCCGATTCGCGGATTCGATGGAGAAGAAACACGCCGATGCCGCGTGAGCACTGGGCGCATGAAAAAGCACGACTCGCGACAGCGAATGCGCGAAACGCATTGCCGGAGTGACGGGATCGCCGACGGGCGGCGGTCGAACTGTCGGGGGTATTGCGGAGACGCCGGTTGGTGCCGATCGATACTGCCTGTACTGCAAATTCGAGGTACAGCTATTCCAATATGATGCACTAAATGCGATGGCTTGGATAGCAAAAAGTTTCCCGTGCGGGCGGGTTGCGGCATAAGGACGTTCTATTGCCGGCCATCCGGCGCGGGTATCCCGGAGCACCAGGCGGTCCGGGTTGCACCCGTCCTAGCCGAACCGTTCCGCGCGGTACGGACGTGGATCGGTGAAGGGGGGCGCGCCGGTCATCATTTCCGCGAGCAGGCGCCCGGTGACGGGGCCGAGCGTCAAGCCGTGATGGTTGTGGCCGAATGCGAACCACAGCCCGCGATGGCGCGGCGCGGGTCCGATGACCGGCCGCATGTCGGGCGTGCATGGGCGCATGCCGAGCCATGGCGCCGCATCGGTGCGTGCGCCGAGGCCGAACACTGGCTTCGCGATCCGTTCCGCGCGCTCGAGCTGCACGCCTGTCGGCGGCGCGTTACGCCGCGCGATTTCGACGCCCGTTGTGAGCCGCAGCCGGCCGTGCATCGGCGCGACCACGTAGCCCTTTTCCGTATCGACAACCGGCACCGACAGAATCTGCCGCGCCGGCTCGTAGTGCATGTGATAACCGCGCTTCACGCGCAGCGGAATGCGGTAGCCGAGCGGACCGAACACCGTGTCCGACCACGGGCCGAGCGCGAGTACGACTTCCTTCGCGCTGATCCGGCCAGCCGCGGTCTGCACCGTCCAGGCCTCATCTTCGGCGCGCAGCGAGGTTGCGTCGCCCGTCAGGATCGCGCCGCCGCCCGCCTCGAACAGGCGGGCATAGCCTTTCGTCAACGCCCCCGGACTGGCGACGCTTTTCGGGTCCAGCCAGTGCAGCGCGCCGCGGAATCCTTCCGCGAGACCGGGCTCGCGCGCGCGGAGCGCGGCGGCGTCGAGCGCGACGACGCGCAGGCCGTTTTCGCGGGCTGCGACTTCGGCGGCCGGTGCTTCGCTGTCGAATGCCGACTGCGTGCGAAAGGCCTCGATCCAGCCGCCGTCGTGGACGAGCGCGTCCATGCCCGCGCGTGCGATCAGCGCGTCGTGTTCCGTCACGCAACGCTGGATGAGCGGCAGCATGTCGCGCGCGGCGCCCGCCAGCCGCGCCGGCGAGGATTCCCACCAGAAACGCGCGAGCCACGACGCGTACGACGGAATCGCCTTGTAGTCCCAGTAGAGATCGGTCGAATCGTTGCGCGCGTAGCGCAGCAACGTGCCGAGGTTGCGCGGAAAGCCGTATGGCACGATCGAAGACCGCTCGATCAGTCCCGCGTTGCCGAAGCTCGTTTCCTCGCCGGGGCCGCGGCGGTCGACCAGCGCGACGCGCCTGCCGCGATCCTGCAGATGCAGCGCTGAAGACACGCCGACAATGCCGGCTCCCAGAACGATGACGTCGAAATCCATAGGCTCCGCTTGTGCGCCTGAAAATTGGAGTGGGGGAAACGGCGGATGTGCGGCGCGCGTTCCTTCTGCGCGATCACGCGCCGCCAGTTCCTGCTTCGAGCCGCACGGCGCGCGGCTCGAAGCAGTCGACTCTAATCAGGACTGGCTTATTTCGCAATGATGTCGCGTTTGAAGTACTTCTGCGAGAGCGCGCTCAACGTGCCGTCTTTCTTCAATGAATCGAGCGCCGCGACCACTTTCGACTTCAACGCCTGATCGCCCTTGCGCAGACCGAGCCCCGTGCCTTCGCCGAGGGTTGCCGGGTCGCTCAGCGGCGCGCCGAGAATCGCGAAGTCGTGCGCCTCCGGCTTGCCGAGAAAACCGTCCTGCACGGTCTGTGCCTCCTGCACGGCAGCGTCCAGCCGACCCGCGACGAGGTCCGCGTAGACCTGGTCCTGGTCCTGATACGACACGATGGAAACACCCGCGGTCGCCCAGTGCTGTTTCAGGAAATCTTCCTGCGACGAGCCCTGCAGCACGCCCACCCGCTTGCCCTGCAGACTCTTCGCGTCGGGCAGCAGTTTCGAATCGCGTTTTGCGACCATCACGATCGGCACGACATAGACCGGCGGCGTGAAATCGATGCTCTGCTTGCGCTTGCTGGTGATGTTCATGGCCGAGTTGATCACGTCGAACTTGCGCGCCTGCAACGCGGGGATCAGACCATCGAACGAATTTTCGACCCACACGCATTTCACGTTCATTTTCTTGCAGACAGCGTTGCCGACATCGATGTCGAACCCCTGCAGTTCGCCCGACGGGCTTTTGCTCTCGAACGGCGGGTAGGCGGCTTCGACACCGAAGCGCAGCGTGCCGGCGGCATGGGCGGTGCCTGCGAGTCCGGCAAAAGCCACTGCGAGGCAAAGGGAGAGCTTGAGTTTCATGGACGGTTCCTGGACTGTGGGTGGAACTGCGGGTCGGTGTGAAAACGGCAAATCCGTGGATCGAATATAGACTGAAAGTCTATTATGGACTATAAGGGATTTCATTGAATATGTTTCAAATAGTCTAGAGTAGACTCTATGTCTACAATTTAAGGTGTGCAACCCGCTTTTCGCGGGCGCCCCGATCCGGAGAAATACGTATGAGCAGAAGTGAACAGGCGATGCCGCTGATCGTCGATGAAGACACCGTGCGGCGCGCGTTTCCCGCGCTGGATGTGCAGGGCGCGCTCGCCGCGATGTTTCGCGCGCTGGGCGAGGACAACGCCGTGCAGCCGCCGCAGACGCTCACGCTCTTTCCCGCCCAGGCCGGCGACTTCATCACGTATCTCGGCGTGATGGCGCAGGCGAAGGTGTTCGGCGCCAAGCTTTCGCCCTATATCGTGACGGGCGGCCGGCCGGTCGTGACGGCGTGGACCGCGCTGATGTCGATGGAAACGGGCCAGCCGTTGATGTGGTGCGACGCCGGCTTGCTGACGACTGAACGCACCGCCGGAACAACGGCGCTCGCAGCAGGCCATCTCGCTGCCGCGGGCGCGCGGCATCTGGCGATCGTCGGTTCCGGTGCAATCGCACAGGCGCATCTGCGGCACGTCGCGCGGCTGCGCCTGTGGGAATCGATCCGCGTGTTTTCGCCCGCTCTGCCGCGCGATAGGGCGAAGCAGGCCGCGATCCGCGCGATCGACGCGCGCGCGACGTTCAGCGCGACCATCGAGGACTGCGTGCGCGATGCGGACGTCGTGATGCTCTGCACGTCGTCGGGTACACCCGTGCTGCCCGAAGGCGCGCTCACGCGGCCCGCGCTCGTCACGTCGATCAGCACGAACGTCGCGAACGCGCACGAGATCGATCCCGCGTGGCTGCCGGATATGGACGTGTATTGCGATTACCGCCGCACGACGCCGGGCAGCGCGGGTGAAATGATACTGGCCGCCGCGCGGCATGGCTGGTCCGCACAACGCGTGGTGGGCGACCTGCCGGAACTGCTCTGCGGCGCGTGCCCGGTTCCGACGTACGAAAAACCCGTCTTTTTCCGCTCGATCGGCCTCGGGCTGGAAGACGTGGCGATTGCGTACGAACTGCTGCAGCATCTGCGCACGCCGCGCGACGCTTGACAGAAACGTTCCGGGTGGCGACGATGCCTCCGCGCCTGCCCGCACCGCCGGAACATGGCAGCGCGTTCCGATCCGCCTCACGTGCTTACAGAACCCATGCGCAAGAAAAAGCCGTCACCCGTCAAGGACCTGTTGCTTACCCGTTACGCGCCGCTCGCGGACGGTATCGCGACGCTCTTTTTCCCGTACGCCGAGGTCGTCATTCACGATCTGCGCGACCAGACGGTGCTGTACCTCGCGAACAACCTGTCGAGACGCGAAATCGGCGACGATTCGGCGCTCGAGGAAGTCGATCACTCGGCGCGCGAACGGGTGATCGGTCCGTACGAAAAGCTGAACTGGGACGGCCGCCGCATGCGTTGCGTGAGCAACGTGCTGTTCGACGACGAAGGCAAGCCCGCGGGCATGATGTGCATCAACTTCAATATCGCGGTATTCGAAGACGTGCGCTCCACGCTCGATCTGTTCATCAAGGGCGCGGGCATCGTCGCGCAGCCGGACGAACTGTTCCGCGACGACTGGCAGGATCGCATCAACACGTTTTTGCATGGCTGGCTGCGTGAACGGCAGATCGGCCTGAATGCGCTCACGCGCGATCACCGGCGCGAACTGGTCGAGGCGCTCCATGCCGAAGGCGCGTTCCGCGGCAGGAGCTCGGCGAACTATGTGGCCGCCGTGCTCGGCATGGGGCGCGCGACCGTCTACAAACATCTGAAGCAGATGAAGGAAAACGCGGGCTGAAAATCGCCCGCCACATGCCGCTGCAACGATCTGAAGAGGAGTGAATCCGTGCGCTACCGGCACTACAAGGGCGGTATCTACGAACTGGTCTGCGAGGCGACGCTGGAGTCGGACCCGGGCGTGACGATGATCGTCTACCGCGCCGCGAATGGTACGATCTGGACCCGTCCGGCTTCGGTGTTTTTCGAGCCTGTCGAACATGAGGGCACAACCGTTTCGCGGTTTACGCCGATCGATTGATTAACCGCGTGTCGAAAGCGCGCGACTTGCAGAAAGAGAAACAGACATGCGTCTATTGCTTGCCATCATCCTGCCGTGGTTCCAGTTTTTCACGATCGGGCGTCCGTTCGCCGGGATCATCTGTCTGATCCTGCAGATCACGCTGATCGGCTGGATTCCGGCTGCAATCTGGTCGGTGTACGCGCTGAGCCAGTACAAGACCGATCAGAAGATCGAGCGCGCACTGGGTTCGCGCATGTAGGTTCGCGCTCAGGATTGCTGGAGTTCGACTTCGACAGCATCGGGCACGTCGATCACCAGATCCGACGCGGCAATCGCCACGCAGGGCAGGATCAGGCCCTCGGCCTTTTCTTCCCGGGTCAGGCCGGGCCATTCAATCGTGTACCGCACCCGGCCTTCCTTCATCTGGCACATGCACGTTCTGCAGGTGCCGTTGCGGCACGACCTCGGCAGCCGCAGGCCGGCGAAGCCGGCGGCCTCGAGCAGGGTCAGCGAATCCGGCGCGTCGAATGTTTTCCCTGACGGCTCGACACGCACGAGGAACGGTCGCGCGTCGCTGTCGCGACCAGCGCTGGCGCTTGAATCAGGTTCGAGAAAGGGTCGACAGGCCATGACGGGTTCGCCCGGCAATTGCGGGAAGATATCCAGAACGTGCAAGCTTAGCTTAAGCCGCCGCGTCATGTGAACCGGGCGCGCGTTGCGTGCGCCGCCGGCTTCAGTGCGAGCGCCGTTGCCGCAGATAACGGTAGACCGTATTTCGCGCGAGCCCGAGTTCACGCGCTGTCGCCGACACGTTGCCTGTGTTGCGTGCCAGCGTCTGTTCGATCAGCGTCGCCTGCCAGTCCTGCATGTTTCCCGGCGTCGCGCCGGCGCCTCGCACTGTCTGCATCGGCGCCGGCATGCGGCTTTCGTTGGACGCCGCGTCGCAGTCCTGCAGGAAATCGTCGGGCAGGTGCTCGAGCCCGATCTCGTCCTCGTCTTCGGCCATGATGGCTGCCGTGCGCAGCACGTTTGCCATTTGCCGCAGGTTTCCCGGCCAGCGGCAACGCTGGAAGCATTCGAGCACAGCTTTCGAAACACGCGTTGGAACGGCGTCGCTGTCGCGTTGCAGATCGAGCACGCGTGCGATCAGCGCGGCGAGATCCGTTCGTTCACTGAGCGCGGGCAACGTAACTGCAAGCCCATTGATGCGGTAATACAGATCGTCGCGAAACGTGCCGGCTTCAATCATCGCGCGCAGGTTGCGATGCGTCGCGCAGACAACACGCAGGTCGACAGGAATCGCACGCGTTGCGCCAAGCGGCACGACGCTGCGCTCCTGCAGCACGCGCATCAGCCGCACCTGCTGCGCGAGCGGCATGTCGCCGATTTCATCGAGAAAGAGCGTGCCGCCGTCAGCCTGGACAATCTTGCCGACGCTGCCGCGTTTCTTCGCGCCGGTAAACGCGCCATCTTCGTAGCCGAACAGTTCGGCTTCGATCAGCGTATCGGGCAGCGACGCGCAGTTCACCGCGACAAACGGCGCATCGCGACGCGGCGAATCGTTATGGATCGCGCGCGCAAGCCATTCCTTGCCGGTGCCGGTATGCCCGAGTATGAGAATCGGAATGTCCCGGCCGCGCACTTTCTCGACGCGCCGAAGTACCGTCGACATCTGTTCGTCGCCGGTATCGAGCATCGCGAACGACACGTCGCGGGCGGGCGCGTTCGCCGGGCGCACGGGGCGGGTGGACCGCACACCCGCTTCGAAGCCTTCATCGGCCGCCGCGCGAAACGCCTGTCGCGCGCCGCTTGCATATTCGCCGCGCGCGATGACGCGCACGCCGCTCGGCAACGTGAGCGTCACGCTTTCGCCGGGCCGGCAGGTCGTGTGGTTCAACAGCGCCGGCAGCGCCATGCCGAACAGTTCGGGGAAGGTCTGCGTTTGCAGGATCGCGAGCGGGCGTCCGAGCTGGAACAGCGCGCTGCGATTCGCGGCGAGAAACCGGCCGTCCGGCGCGAATGCGGCGAGTCCTTCGAACAGCGTGCCGATGAATTCGGCGCGCGCATGGAAATGAATGCGAATGGCGTCCGTGAACTGGTTCGTGAAGATCACGTTTTCGATCATCTGCGCGGACATCCGCACGAGCGCCAGCGTGTGCTTGTGAAAGCCGCGCGTGTCGCCGCTCACATCGAGCGCGCCGATCGTGCGCCCGAACGGGTCGGCAATCGGCGCGCAGGAGCAGGTGAGAATCCGGTTCGCGTGAAGAAAATGCTCGTCGGCATGAACGACCGTCGGCTGTCCGTCGACGAGCGCGGTGCCAATCGCGTTCGTGCCGCGAGCCGATTCGGCCCATGACACACCCGCGCACAGCGCGACGCGATTCGCTTTTTCGACGAAGTCGCTGTCGCCAAAGCTGTGCAGGATGACGCCTTCGTTGTCGGTGAGCAGCACCATGCTCTGCGTATCGACGATCTGCGCATAGAGCGTCTCCATCACCGGCAACGCGTGCGCGTACAGCGCGTGATTGCGTTCGACGAGTTCGCGCAACGCGGGGCGGCGCAGCGGATGGAAATCGGGTGCCTCGGAGGCGCGCAGCCCGACGCGTAACGAACGCGCGTGGGCCGTTGCGATGACATCCGGGAGCGCCATTGCGGGCGGCGTCGAATAGCGTTGCGTCAATCCATGTCTCCGGTTCTTCCCCAACGCGCCCGCGAGATGCATGGCCTCGCGAATCGTCACCGCTGTTCATGACGCGCTGCAGCATGACCGCGGATGGATTTCCCATCATACAAGATGCGTCCTGGTCTTCACATCCGGGAGAAAACGGGGGCGCGAAATGGAAAACTTGCAGCGCGGCAGAAGTCGTCTAAAGTGAATAAAATCAGCCGCCCGGCGTGTCACGTTACGGATTGAGCGGCTGTCATCCGCGCATGTAACCGGTCAGGAGGCGCTTTAGCAGACATGTGTGGCCCCGATTGATTGTCCGTCACCCGAAAGGCGATTCCCATGCAGATCATTTTCCTGAACGAAACCCCTGAATACTCGGGACAAGAACTTACCCTGGCATTCCCGGCGATGGTCGATGGGGAGAGGGTGGAGTGCATGATTACCGCCGAAACGCTGGAAGATCACTACGGGGCCGCATCGACGCGCCTCGAGGACATGGTCGGCGCATTCTCCACGCACCGGGAACGCATCGAAGCCGCCACGCGCCGGCTGCTGTCGGAAACACGGGCGCAGTGTCTCGTGCTACGCAGCGGTTACGTGCGTTTCTACGAGGCGAACCTGCGCAATTAGGTTCGCGCATCGGGCGCCTCGCGCGCAGGCGGGCCCACGTGACCGCCGGCATCGAACAGGGCGGCGCCGAGGTTCGCCCTGGAGTTGGCCGCGATGGAAAGCGGATACCGTCACGCTGCATTGACAGGCCACGCCCGCGACGCGGTCAAAGCATGCGCTGCAGCGTGCGGTCCCTGAATACGAAGTGATGCGTGAGCGCGCCCAGCGCGTGCAGTCCGATCACGAAGTAAAACGCATTGCCAATCCACACATGCGCGTTTTTGATCGCGTGTCGTGCAACCGCGTCGGTTCCCACCAGCGTGATTTCGACATTCAATCCGGCCAGTTTCAGCGGATGGCCACCCGTATTGAGCATCAGAATGCCAAGCAGCGGCTGCACAAAAATGAACAGATAGAGCGCGACGTGAACGAGCCGCGCGAGAAAGGTCAGCACGGCGCTGACTTCGATTTCATTGGGCGCGCCGCGCCACAAGCGCCACACCAGCCGGAAAACCGCGAACGTGAGCACGAGCGAGCCGGCCCACAAATGCACGGCGGTCCAGAAGATGCGGCTATGGCTGCCTTTCGGGCCGCGAATCTCGATGGCCAGATAGGCGAGCGCGACCAGCAGGAAGACCACCCAGTGAAAGAACACAGCAGGCTTCGAATAGCGGTCCTGCGACGCGGAGTTTTGCACGCGGCGACCTCCCTTGAGGTTTTGTCATGCAGCGCCTATCCGGCGCCCAGATAGAAATAGCGGAACAGAAAAACGGCCGCGATGATCCACACGACAGGCTTTACCTGGCGTGCCTGACCGGTCAGCAGTTTCAGCCCGGCGTACGAGATAAAGCCGAACGCCACCCCGTTTGCGATCGAATACGTGAACGGCATCAGCAGCGTGGTGAGGGCGGCCGGCACGACTTCGGTGGCATCGTCCCACGGCAGGTCGGCCATTTCGCGCAGCATCAGGCATGACACGTAGAGGAGCGCCGGCGCCGTCGCGTAGCCCGGCACGACGCCCGCGAGCGGCGCGAAAAACAGCGCGGCGAGAAACAGCACGCCGACGGTAATCGCCGTCACACCCGTGCGGCCACCGGCCTGCACGCCGGACGCGCTTTCGATATACGCCGTCGTCGACGACGTCCCGAGCATCGAGCCTGCCAGGATCGCGGTGCTGTCGGCGAGCAGCGCCCGGTTCAGGCGATGCATCTTGCCTTCGACCAGCAGGCCGGCGCGGTTCGCGACGCCCATCAGCGTCCCGGTCGCGTCGAACAGCTCGACGAGGAAGAACACGAGAATCACGTTGAGCACGCCGCCCGACAGCGCAGCGCGGATATCGAGGTGAAAGAGCGTCGCGTCGATCGAAGGCGGCGCGGACACGACGCCGTTGAAATGATTGCCGCCGAAGAAAAAGCTGAGCACGGTCACGCCGACGATGCCGATCAGGATCGCGCCGCGCACGCGCAGGAAGTCGAGCGTCGCGATCGTGAAAAAGCCGACGATCGCGAGAACCACATGCGCGCTGTGCAGGTTGCCGAGCGTGACGAGCGTCGCCGGATCGCCCACTACAATCCCCGCCGACTTGAGCGAGATGATCGCGAGAAAGAGGCCGATGCCGCCCGTGATGGCAATACGGATCGAATGGGGAATGCCGTTCACGATGACTTCGCGCACCCGGAACAGCGTCACGATCAGGAACAGGCACCCGGAAATGAACACGGCGCCCAGTGCGGCCTGCCACGTGAATCCCATGCCTTTCACGACCGTGTACGCGAAATACGCATTGAGGCCCATGCCCGGCGCGCAGGCGATCGGGTAGTTCGCGTACAGCCCCATGATGAGCGTGGCGAGCGCGGCCACGAGACAGGTGGCGACGAACACGGCGTCTTTCGGCATGCCGGCATCGCCGAGAATCGCCGGATTCACGAAGATGATGTAGGCCATCGTCAGGAACGTGGTCACGCCTGCCAGCACTTCCGTGCGCAGATTGGTGCCGGCTTCTTCGAAGCCGAAATAGCGTTTTACGGAATCCATGAGTGCGTCTCTCGTTGTGTCCTGATGGTTTTCTTGTGATGAGCGGGCGCTTCGTTGCGGGCGCAAGGCAGACGAAGCCGGCAGCAGGCCCGCGGCGGTCGCATGCCACGGGCGGATTGTAAACACGATTGATCGTGAAGTAGCGGTTCGTCGCGTGCTTCGTGGAGGCGGTGCAACACCGGTTGACGCGCTTTAGCCTTCGTGCGGACCTTGCGGATCGCCATCGGGCGTGGACGTAGCGGCAGGTACAGAGCCTGGTGCAACGGCACGCGGCGCATGACGCGCGAGCCACCGGTCGAGTTCTCCCGCGAAGGTTTTCGTATCGCGCGCGCTGAAGGCGGACGGGCCGCCCGTGTCGACGCCGCTGCCGCGCAACTGGTCGAGCATCGCGCGCATGCGCAGGCGTTCTTCGATCGTGCCCGGGCTGTACCAGTTGCCGCGCGGATCGAGCGCGTGCGCGTTTTTGTGCAGCACGGCGGCGGCAAGCGGAATGTCGGAGGTGATCACGAGGTCGCCCGCGTCCACGCGCTCAGCGATCAGGTCGTCGGCGGCATCGAAGCCGGCTGGCACCTGAATCGTGCGGATCAGCGGGGAGGGAGGGACGCGCAGGAACTGGTTCGCGACCAGCGTGACGGTCACGCTGACGCGCCGCGCGGCGCGAAACAGCATGTCCTTGATGACGACCGGACAGGCGTCCGCGTCTACCCAGATTTGCATCGTGTCGGCTTCCGGAGTCGAAGGGGCGTGATGATACGCGACTCAGGATAGCGCGACCGGCGCGACAGCGCGTGGCGCGTTACGAGGTTATTGCGGGTTGACGGCCGACTGCGCGCGCTGCGCAGCGACAATCCTGCCGGCCTGCTGCGCGTTCGCCGGATAATTAATCCAGTCGAGCGGATCGTAACCGGCCGAGCGCCATGCGGCGAGATCGGCTTTCACCTCGGCGCGGGTCTTCGGTGCGGAGGGATCGGAGTTTTGCGTTGCGGTCTGGGCGAATACAGCCGGCACGAGCAGTGTGCCGAGCAGTGCGCCGGCAGCGATACGGGAAAGGATGTTCATGGTAGCGGTAGCTTTTATAAGGGATAACCCCTAGATTTTAGATGTGCGGCCAGCGAACAGGAAGACGTCATTTGGCAATGCATTGTTGCGCGCAATGCGATGAATGCGCGGGGTTCGTGCCTTCAAAACCCTTTCATCTCAGACGTTCGACGCTTTCCCCATCCGGTCGACCACGGCGGTCAGCAGGTCGATGGGCAGCGGGAAAACGATGGTCGAGTTCTTGTCGGCGGCGATGGTGGTGAGCGTCTGCAGGTAACGCAGCTGCATGGCCTGCGGCTGGCGCGCGAGTATCTGCGCCGCCTCCAGCAGATGCGCGGCGGCCTGCAGCTCGCCTTGCGCGTGAATCACCTTGGCGCGTCGTTCGCGCTCGGCTTCCGCCTGACGCGCGATCGCGCGGATCATCGTTTCGTTGATATCGACGTGCTTGATCTCGACGTTCGAGACCTTGATGCCCCACGCGTCGGTCTGCGCGTCGAGTACCTTCTGGATGTCGGCGTTGAGCTGTTCGCGTTCGGCCAGCAGGTCGTCGAGTTCGTGCTTGCCGAGCACGGAGCGCAGCGTCGTCTGCGAAAGCTGGCTGGTGGCCTCGAAATAGCGCGCGACCTGGATCACGGCGCGCTCTGGATCGACGACGCGGAAATAGATCACCGCGTTCACCTTGACGGAGACGTTGTCGCGCGTGATGACGTCCTGCGGCGGCACATCGAACACGATCGTGCGCAGATCCATGCGCACCACCTGCTGCACGACGGGAATAATCAGCACGAGTCCCGGTCCCTTGACCTTCCAGAAGCGTCCGAGCATGAACACCACGCCGCGTTCGTACTCGCGAAAAATGCGCACCGACGACGCGACCAGCACGATCACCACCAGGAGCAGGATGCTGCTAAAGCCGAACGTGAAACCGATCATGAGTGTTCTCCCTGTTGTGATGGATGGCGCACGACCGTCAGCAGCAGGCCGCGTCGCCCGGTGACGCGCACGTCGTGCCCCGCGGCAAGCGGCTCCGCGCTCGTCACGCGCCAGCGCTCGCCATGCACGCGCGCCCAGGCCTGGTTCGTCGCCGAGCCATCCGGCGACATGACACCGTCGTCCAGCACGATGCCGATGCTGCCCATCATCGCCTCGCTACCTGTTACGACCGGTCGCCGCCGCGCGCGCATCGCCACGCTCGACACCGTGAAGATAAAGAGCGCACTAAAAACCGTGAGCGAGACGATGAGCGGAACCGGCACACCGTAGCCGGGCACGTCGGTGTCGATCAGCATCAACGCGCCGATCACGAACGCGATGATTCCGCCAAAGCCGAGCGTGCCGAAGGTCGGCAGGTAAACCTCGGCGATCAGGAACGCGATGCCGAGAAAGATCAACCCGAGCCCGACGAAGTTCACCGGCAGCAGTTGCAGCGCGAAGAGTCCGACGAGCAGACTGATCGCACCCGCGACGCCCGGCAGCACGAAACCTGGATTCGCGAATTCGAAGAAAAGGCCGTATATGCCGATCATCATCAGGATCAGCGCGACGTTCGGGTCGGCGATGACCGCAAGAAAACGGTTGCGCCAGTCGGGCTCGAGCGTCACGACAGGCGCGCCGTTCGTCGCGAGACGCTGGTCGCCCGCGATGGTGTTGACCGTGCGGCCGTTAAGCTGATGCAGCAGGTCGGGTACATCGCGCGCGATCAGGTCGACCACGTGCTGGTCGAGCGCCTCGCGCGCCGACAGGCTCACGGCTTCGCGCACCGCACGTTCGGCCCAGTCCTGATTGCGTCCGCGCAGTTGTGCGAGTCCGCGGATATAGGCGGCTGCATCGTGTACCTGCTTGCGGATCTCCGTCGACTGCGTGTCGAGCGCGGCCGGCTCAGACGCCGCGCCGGATGACGAAGCGGCTTTCCCGTCGCCCGATGCGGGTAACGCGCCGGGTTGTTGCGGTGCAGCGCCGCCGAGCCCCAGCTGAATCGGCGTGGCCGCGCCGAGGTTGGTGCCGGGCGCCATCGCCGCGATGTGGCTTGCGTACACGATATAGGTGCCGGCGCTTGCGGCCCGTGCCCCGCCTGGCGCGATAAACGCGGCGACAGGCACGGGGGAAGCGAGAATCGCCTTGATGATCTGCCGCATCGAGGTATCGAGCCCGCCAGGCGTATCGAGCTGGATGACGGCCAGTTGCGCGTGATCTCTCGCCGCCCGCGCGAGGCCGCGAACGATGAAATCCGCGCTTGCCGGGCCGATTGCGCCGTTGACCGGAATCACGACGACGCTTCTCGAGGCCTGCGCCGCGAATAAAGGGGAATGTGACAGAAGGACCGCGAATGCCGTCAGCAGTCCCGACACGGCCGCGCCGCGCAGAACCTTCAAACACCGGGCCGCAAGGCCGCCACGGGGTACATGACGGCGCGGACCAGACTGCCGGAGCAGGAGGAACGAGTACGTTCTCATCGCGGACAGCCGGCACACCTTGTCGGCAAGCGCCGGACGGAAAGGACTGGCCTGATAGCTATAGCTTAGTCCGCTTCCGCGGGCTGCGTGAGCGACGTGACGCGGTAATCGGTCGGACGCATGCCCGTCCATTTGCGGAATGCCCGATAAAACGCGCTGGGTTCGGCAAAACCGACGCGTGCCGCGATGTCGGCCACCGCGCGGTCGGTGTCCTGCAACTCGCCGATGGCGATGTCGCGCCGCAGGTCGTCCTTGATCGACTGATACGTATAGCCCTCCAGCTTCAGGTGGCGGCGCATCGTCGCTTCGGCGACGTGCAGGCGCAGCGCCATTTCATCGGAACCGGGCCACGCGGACATCGGCAGCGCCCGCAGCAGCTTGCGCACGCGCGCGGCCAGCGAGCCGGCATTGCGGTACTTCACGACGAAGTTGCCGGGCGCGTCGCGCAGGAAGGTTCTTGCCGATTTCGCGGTCTGCACGACCGGCAGATCGAGGAACGCTGGCGCGAGATCGACGAACGACGCGTCCTGGTCGAACGCCATGTCGTCGCAGAACATCAGCCGGTACTCGTGCGCCGCCGGCGGCTTTGCGCAGCGAAAACGCGCCCGCAGGAGCGGGATGCGTCGCCCGACCAGCCAGCACACGAGGCCGTAGACGAGGATGAAATACGTCGCGCAGGCGAACATGGTGGGCGCGGGCGTGCCTTCGCGATGCGTGAATTCGAGCCTCACGCGCGTGGCGTCCTTCACGATCCGCACGTGCAGGTCGTCCAGCACGAGCCGCATGAAACCGACCGCGCGCGCTAGCGCATGCGCGCCGGTGCGCGCGGTGAGCGCCGTATGCGTCATCGCGACGAAGCTGCCGCTTTTCATCGGATGCGAGTCCTGGCCGAAGAATTCGTCGTCGAGCGCGCGGGCGATGCCGGCCCACAGCGCGCCGTATTGCGCCGACGTCACGCGGCTTTTCGGCGAAGCCAGCACCTGTGGCGCGATGCCGGCCGCTTCGATGACGGATTGCACGTCGAGCCCTCGCGCACGGGCGAGGGCGAGTGTTTCCTCGACGAGACTGACGGAAATGGTGCCTTTTTCGCTTTTCATCCTGACTATGGCAAATGCGCTCACTGAGATTGAGCGGGCTGAGCATCGAACCTGGACTGTGGACTGCCTACACTTTTCTGATCAGGCGCCACCGCGCATGTGTCGCAACGCTGCGCCGCAACAACGTGGCGCCGCGCAGACTGATCCGTCCTGGCGCGGCATTCTGGCCGCGTATGGCGCAGACCGAACGTAACATGCGCGAACCCATGCGCCCCATTCGCTCACAAGGCAAGGCGGACTCCATGCACGATTTCTACACCGACGAACAACGGATGATCCGCGATGCGGCGCGCGACTTCGCGACCCATAGTCTCGCACCGCATGCGGGCGAGTGGGACCGGGCCGGCGCATTGCCGCCGGAAATCGTCACGCAGATGGGCGAACTCGGCTTTCTGGGCATGATCGTGCCGGCGGAGTGGAGCGGCTCCTACAGCGATTATGTGGCTTATGCGCTCGCAATAGAAGAAATCGCCGCGGGCTGCGCGGCGTGCGCGACGCTGATGAGCGTGCATAACTCCGTCGGCTGCGGCCCCATTCTGAACTTCGGCACCGACGCGCAGAAGGACCAGTACCTGCACGATCTGGCAACGGGAAAACGCATCGGGGCGTTTTGCCTGACCGAGCCGCAGGCCGGTTCCGAGGCGGACAATCTGCGCACGCGCGCGGTGTTGCGCGACGGCCAGTGGATCATCAACGGCAGCAAGCAGTTCGTGACGAACGGTTCGCGCGCCGATATTGCAATCGTGTTCGCCGTCACCGATCCGGATCGTGGCAAGCGCGGAATTTCGGCGTTTATCGTGCCGACCACAACGCCGGGGTTCAACGTCGGCAAGCCGGAAAAGAAGCTTGGCATCCGCGCATCCGACACCTGCCCGATTTCGTTCGACAACTGCGCCGTGCCGGAAGCCAGTCTGCTCGGCCAGCCTGGCGAGGGCCTGCGTATTGCGCTGTCGAACCTGGAAGGCGGGCGCATCGGCATCGCGGCGCAGGCCGTCGGCATCGCGCGCGCGGCGTTCGACGCGGCGCGTGCGTACGCGAACGAGCGCATCCAGTTCGGCAAGGCGCTGAAGGACCATCAAACGATCGCGAACATGCTCGCCGACATGACGACGCGCCTGAACGCGGCGCGCCTGCTCGTGCATCACGCGGCGCGGCTGCGCACCGAAGGGCTGCCGTGCCTGTCGGAGGCATCGCAGGCGAAGCTGTACGCATCCGAAATCGCCGAAGACGTGTGCTCGAAAGCGATCCAGATTCACGGCGGCTATGGCTACCTGGAAGACTACGCGGTGGAGCGCCACTATCGCGATTCACGCATCACGCAGATTTACGAAGGAACCAGCGAGGTACAAAGAATGGTGATCGCGCGGTACGTTTGAGCGCAAAATAATCCGGCATAGAGCGCGTATGCGCCAATCAGGAGACAACGATGACTGCAGCGAACAGCTTTCTGGCGGCGCGCGACCTGTTGTTTCGCCATCGCACGGATTACGACAGTGCGTATCGCGAGTTCGCGTGGCCCACGCTTGGCGAGTTCAACTGGGCGCTCGACTATTTCGACGCATTCGCGCGGAATAACGACCAGCCGGCGCTCATGATCGTCGACGGCGCGGCGAGCGAGGGCACGCGCTACACCTACGCGCAGATGTCGGAGCGCTCGGCGCGCATGGCGAATTTCCTGCGCGGAATCGGCGTCGGGCGCGGCGACCGTCTGTTGCTGATGCTGCCGAATCGCGTCGAGCTGTGGGACGTGATGCTCGCGGCAATGAAGCTCGGCGCGATCGTGCTGCCCGCGACGACCCAGCTGTCACCGGACGACGTGCGCGATCGCGTGCAGATCGGCGGCGCACAGTACGTCGTGGTCGATAGCGGCGAGCTGGCGAAGTTCGACGCGATCGATGCAGGCGTCACGCGCATTTCGGTCGGCACGCCGCGTGATGGCTGGATCGATCTCGCGCGTGCCGCTGAAGCATCGCCGTCATTCGAACCCGACGGTCCGACGCACGCGACCGACCCGATGCTGCTGTACTTCACTTCCGGCACCACGTCGAAGCCGAAGCTCGTCGAGCATACACATCAGAGCTATCCGGTGGGCCATCTGTCGACGATGTACTGGATCGGCCTGCAACCCGGCGACGTTCACTGGAACATCAGTTCGCCAGGCTGGGCCAAGCACGCGTGGAGCTGTTTTTTTGCACCGTGGAACGCGGGTGGGTGCGTGTTCATCTTCAACACGCCGCGCTTCGAGCCGAAGGAAACGCTCAACGCGCTCGTGCGCTTTAACGTCACGACACTGTGCGCGCCGCCGACTGTCTGGCGCATGCTCGTGCAGGAGCCGCTCGCGTCATATCCGGTCAAATTGCGCGAGATTGTCGGCGCGGGCGAGCCGCTCAATCCCGAGGTCATCGAGCGCGTGCGTCATGCGTGGAACGTGACCATTCGCGATGGCTTCGGCCAGACGGAAACCACCTGCCAGATCGGCAATTCGCCGGGCCAGCCGGTCGTGGCGGGATCGATGGGGCGACCGTTGCCGGGCTACCGGATCGAGCTTGTCGATGCCGACGATCAACCGGCCACCGAAGGCGAAATCGCACTGCCGCTGGATCGGCGCCCGCTTGGCCTGATGACCGGCTATGCGAACAACGAGAAGGCCACGGTTCAGGCGATGCGCAACGGTCTCTATCACACGTCCGATGTCGCGATGCGACGCGACGACGGTTACTACGTTTATGTCGGCCGCGCGGACGACGTGTTCAAGTCGTCCGACTATCGCTTGAGCCCGTTCGAACTCGAAAGCGTGCTGATCGAACATGAGGCCATCGCCGAGGCGGCGGTTGTGCCGAGCGCCGATGCGTTGCGTCTGTCGGTGCCGAAAGCCTTTGTCACGGTGCGCCAGGGGTACGAAGCAGGTCCGGAACTGGCGCGCGCGGTGTTCGCGTTTTCGCGCGAAAAACTCGCGCCCTACAAGCGGATTCGCCGGCTGCAGTTCAGCGAACTGCCGAAGACCATCTCCGGCAAGATTCGCCGCGTCGAGTTGCGCCGGCGCGAACTGGAACGCGACGCACAACCCGCGCGCCTGCCCGGCGAGTACTGGGAAGAGGATTTCCCCGATCTGCGCGAGAGCGCTTCGAAACGCTAGACACGATACGTATTGCAGCCTGATTACATTTTTCATTGTTTGTATTGCCGTGCGGCTGCGCGAGCGGCCAAACGCAAAGGAGAATCCAGATGAGTGCAAATCCATCGACTGTCGCCAGCAAGGCGTCCGGCGTGGCGACCGTCAAACTGCTGATCAACGGCGAATTCGTCGAATCGAAATCCACTGAATGGCGCGACATCGTCAACCCGGCGACGCAGGACGTGCTCGCACGCGTGCCGTTTGCCACGGTCAGCGAAGTCGACGCTGCGATCCGTGCCGCGCACGACGCGTTCAAGACGTGGAAGAACACGCCGATCGGCGCCCGCATGCGCATCATGCTGAAGTATCAGGCGCTGATTCGCGAGCATATGCCGCGCATTGCGAAGACGCTGAGCGCGGAGCAGGGCAAGACGCTTCCCGATGCGGAAGGCGATATCTTTCGCGGGCTCGAAGTCGTCGAGCATGCATGTTCGATCGGCACCCTGCAGCAGGGTGAATTCGCGGAGAACGTCGCGGGCAGCGTCGATACGTATACGTTGCGTCAACCGCTTGGCGTGTGCGTGGGCATCACGCCGTTCAACTTCCCGGCGATGATTCCGCTGTGGATGTTCCCGATGGCGCTCGTCTGCGGCAACACGTTCGTGCTGAAGCCTTCGGAGCAGGACCCGATGTCGACGATGGAACTCGTCGAACTCGCGCTCGAAGCCGGCGTGCCGAAGGGCGTGCTGAACGTCGTACACGGCGGCAAGGAAGTCGTCGATGCGCTGTGTACGCATGAACTCGTCAAGGCGATTTCGTTCGTCGGTTCGACGGCGGTCGGCACGCACGTGTATCGCCTCGGCAGCGAACATGGCAAGCGCGTGCAGTCGATGATGGGCGCGAAGAATCACGCCGTCGTGTTGCCCGATGCGAACCGCGAACAGACGCTCAACGCGCTGGCAGGCGCGGGCTTTGGCGCGGCGGGGCAGCGCTGCATGGCGACGTCGGTGGTCGTGCTGGTCGGCGCGTCCGCGCAATGGTTGCCCGATCTCGTCGAAAAAGCGAAGACGCTTAAGGTCAACGCGGGCAGCGAGCCGGGCACGGACATCGGCCCGGTGGTCTCGCGTGTGGCGAAGGAACGCATTCTCGGGCTGATCGAAGCCGGCGTGAAGGAAGGCGCGACGCTTGCGCTGGATGGCCGCGGCATCAAGGTGCCGGGCTACGAGAAGGGCAACTTCATCGGCCCGACGATCTTCAGCGGCGTCACGACCGACATGGAAATCTACCGCACTGAAATCTTCGGGCCGGTGCTGTCTGTAGTGACCGTGCCGACGCTCGATGAGGCGATCGAACTCGTCAACCGCAATCCGTTCGGCAACGGCGTGGGGCTCTTCACGCAGAGCGGCGCGGCAGCGCGCAAATTCCAGAGCGACATCGATATCGGCCAGGTCGGCATCAACATTCCGATTCCGGTGCCCGTGCCGGCGTTCAGCTTTACGGGTTCGCGCGGCTCGAAGCTCGGCGACCTCGGGCCGTACGGCAAGCAGGTCGTGCAGTTCTACACGCAGACGAAAACCGTCATCGCGCGCTGGTTCGACGACGCCACCGTGAACGACGGCGTCAACACGACGATCAGCCTGCGCTAGGCCGCGATCCCGAATGCAGGCAACGGAGACAGCACCATGAAAATCGGTTTCATCGGACTCGGCAACATGGGCGCACCGATGGCGCTCAATCTGCTGAAGGCAGGCCATACCGTCAACGTGTTCGACCTGAGCGCGCAGGCGGTACAGTCGCTCGTCGACGCGGGCGCCCACGCGGCGGCTTCGGCGAAAGCGGCCGTGAGCGGCGTCGAATGCGTCGTCACGATGCTGCCGGCCGCAGCCCACGTGCGCAGCGTGCTCACCGCCGAGGACGGCGTGCTTGCGGGCATCCCGAAAGGCGTGACGATCATCGATTCGAGCACGATCGATCCAGCGACCGTCAAGGCCTGCGCCGAAATCGCGACGAAACACGGCAATACGTTCGTGGATGCGCCGGTGTCGGGTGGAACGGGCGGCGCGGCGGCGGGTACGCTGACGTTCATGGTGGGCGGCAGCGCCGCGTCGTACGAGCACGTCAAGCCCGTGCTCTCGGCGATGGGCAAGAACATCGTGCATTGCGGCGATACGGGCACGGGGCAGGTCGCGAAGATCTGCAACAACCTCGTGCTCGGCATCACGATGGCCGGCGTCGCGGAAGCGATGTCGCTCGGCGAGGCGCTTGGCATCGATCCGAAGGTGCTCGGGAGCATCATCAATACATCGACGGGGCGCTGCTGGAGCTCGGACACCTATAACCCGTTCCCGGGCCTGATCGAAACGGCGCCTTCGTCGCGCGGCTATACCGGCGGCTTCGGCACGGATCTGATGCTGAAGGATCTCGGTCTTGCCAGCGACGCCGCGAAGCTCGCCCGCCAGCCCGTCTATCTCGGCGCGCTCGCGCAGCAGCTGTATCAGACGATGAGCACGCAGGGCGCGGGCCGGCTGGACTTCTCGGCGGTGATCAAGCTGTATCGCACGGGTCGCGACGCAGGCTGATCGTCGGCGGGCGGGCCGGGCGTCTGCGCGTTGCGCGAGAGGTCCCGGACCCGCTAGCGGCTGCCGCCTACCGGTTCGCCTGCACGCCGGCGCTTTCCAGACTGGCCGGCGAAACCGGCTCATCGACGGCCTTCACGCGGCTGATCCACGCGCAGGCCAGCAGCACGAGCGCGACGGCAGCCCAGCCGTTCGTGCCGTAACCGTCGATATGGCCCGCAGGCGTGATCGACAGCATCAAGCCGCCCAGCCATGCGCCACAACCCGTGCCGAGCGCCATTATCGCGCTGTTGGCGCTCAGGAACGCGCCGCGTTGCGAAGGCGCGGGAACGGTCGTCATCAGCGCCTGCATCGGCACCATGCGCCCGGACACCACGACCATGAACACGGCGAAGACCGGCACGATGAGGAAGAACGGCAATGTCGGCAGATGCGTGACGAACATCACGGGCAGCACCGAGAGCAGGACGAACACGCGAAACATATAACGTCGCCCGTAGCGGTCGGCGAGGCGGCCGATCGCGCGCGAGGTGAAGAACGTCGCCGCACCGCCCGCCATGTAGATCCAAGACAGACGCTGCGGTTCGACGCCGTGATTGGCGACCAGCATCGGCGAGATGAACGGGATCACCATCATCTGCGAAACCATCATCGTGAAGGTCAGCACGAAC
Organism: uncultured Paraburkholderia sp.; assembly: GCA_937917025.1. Lineage (GTDB taxonomy): Bacteria > Pseudomonadota > Gammaproteobacteria > Burkholderiales > Burkholderiaceae > Paraburkholderia. Next base: position 2,930 of record CALFSF010000551.1, on the reverse strand, counting down.
GCGTTCAGATGCCGCGGCAACACCAGCAAACGGCCGAGATCGGGCAGCACTTCCTTTAGTGGCGGCGTGCCGCGCGCGAGATGTGCTGAAAGCGACGGCGCGACGCGCGCACAAGCGAGCCAGATCGCGACCGACAGCACGACCAGCAGCAGGAACGGCGCGGCCCACGTGAAGCGGGCGCCGAGCATCACGCCCGCCGGCACGCCGGCAATCGCGGCGAGCGAGAACGCGGTCATGATGGTGCCGGTCGCGGCGCCGCGACGCGCGGGCGGAATCACGTCCGTCACGATCGCCATGATGACCGAGCCGAGCACGCCGCCCGTCAGGCCCGCGAAGGCGCGCGCGAAAAGCAGCAGCGAAAAGCTGCCTGCCAGCGCGCACGCGAGATTCGACAGCGCGAACAGCGCATAGACGCACAGCAGCAGACGGCGGCGGTCGAAGCGGTCGATATACGTCGCGGCAAGCAGTCCGGAGAGTCCGGAGCACCATGAGTAAGCCGATACGGCGGTCGCGAATGCGGCCGGCGTGATGGCAAACGCATCCATGATCTGCGGACCGAGCGGCATCATCACCATGAAGTCCATGATGATGGTGAACTGGGTCAACGCGAGAAGCCATAGCAGGCGGCGTTCACGGGTTGGGGTCAAGGCATCCATCGACGACGTCCTGGTTCTTGGGGTTGTTGTGGTTGTGATGACCGACGGCGACGGGCGTCGCCATCGTTTTCCGCGAATGACCCGTGGCGTGAATCGTCAGTCATCGATCGTTTCGTGGACGGCCACCGCGCCGCGTTTCCAGTAACTGGCTGCACGGATGCGCGATCTGTCGACACCGCATCCGGTCGTGAGGTGCTGACGCACCGCGCGGACCGTCGCCGATTCGCCGGCTGCCCATACGTAGCCTTCGCCTTCCGGCAGGAACGTTTCGCGCACGGCGTCCAGCAGTGTGCTTTCGCCGTCGTCCGGATAACACCAGACGGTGTACAGATCGGCCTGCGTCGTGAACTCGATGCGCGCCGACGGATCGCGGACTTCCAGCACGGCTGCTACACGTGTGCCGGCCGGCAACTCTTCCAGACGACGGCTGATCGCGGGCAGCGCGGTTTCGTCGCCGATCAGCAGATGCCAGTCGAAACCCTGCGGGATCACAAACGAACCGCGCGGCCCGCCGACGCCGAGATGCTGGCCGACGCGCGCCGTGCGCGCCCAGCTCGAAGCCGGCCCGACCTCATGAATCACGAAGTCGATGACAAGCTCGCGCGTTTCCCGATCGAAGCGGCGTGGCGTGTAGTCACGCGCGACCGAACGCGGCTGGCCTTCGGGGAACACCGGGCCGTCCGGGCCCGCGACCGGAAGCGCGGGTTTGTCTTCGCCGGGCGCGGGGAAGAACACCTTGATGTGATCGTCGAACGATGCGGACGTGAAATCGTGCAGGTCCTCACCGGTGAGCGTGACGCGCACGAGATGCGGCGTCAGCGGTTCGACGCGCGACACCTGAAGCAGACGGAATTTCAGCGGATGGCGCACGCGCACCACCGTCAGATCGGCACTTGTATTCAGCATGCGAGGTTTTCCATTTAAATGAGGTTCCGGCGCGGCGCTCAAGGTGCGCTGCCGGTTTTGCCTTCGATTTCGGCCGTGGCGCGCGCGAGGATCGCGGCGATGCGGCGCTGTTCGTCGGGCGATGCGCTGGTGCGCAGCACCAGTGCGTTTTTCAGCGCGCGGCGCGCCGCGACCAGTTCGGGCACCCAGCCGCCTTCGCTCGGGTCGGCGGGTTCCTCGCCGGCAAACGCGCGGCGTACCGAATCCATCTTGCGTCCGATATGCGTGAGCTTCGCGAGCATCAGGTCGACGCGCTCGCGATTGTCCCCGAGGTACTGCTGGCCGCTTTCCGACAGCGCGTAACGCTTGCGGTTGCCTTCGACTTCGACGGTGACGTGACCGACTTCTTCGAGGTACGTGAGCGCCGGATACACCATGCCGGGGCTGGGCGAGTAAAAGCCGTTCGAGCGCGCGTCCAGCGCGCGGATGAGTTCGTAGCCGTGGCTCGGCCGTTCCGCGAGCAGTGCGAGCAGAAGCAGTTGCAGGTCGTCGGACGTGAAGCGGCGACCGCGCGGAAAGCCGTCGCCCTCGCCGCCGAAGCCGCCAGGGCCACCGCCGAACGGCCCACCCCCGAACGGGCCGCCGCCGCGCCGGTGATGCTGACGTCCGATCGCGTGCCAGAGGAAATGCAACGATTGCCAGGAAGCGCGCTCAGCGCAGGCCCGGCGGTCGTGCCAGGACGAATGGTCGTGATGAGAATGGTGACGCATGGTCGATACTCCGTTTGTCGTAAAACATATCTTAAGATATATATCGAAAGATGCAGTGTCAAGTTGAATTTGACGCGCTATCGGCAGACAACAAAGTCTGCGGGAAGCGGAAAACTGCCGTTCAGAGACAACAAAGTCTGCGGCATTTCGAAATTTCGGTGTGCAGTGCACAAATTTGAGTGTCAAGTGGCCTCGGATGCGCGCTGCTGACACACAAGATTTGAGCCGTCCAATAACTGCGCCTAGAAAGACCGCAAAGTGCGAACTTCTCTCGGTATCGCGGATTCTTTGGGCGAGTTGAGCATCGAGCAGAGGTCGCCGAGCGCGTATCGCGAACGATGCGGCCCATCGCGCACCAAAACGCCTTCAATCAGACGGCGATTCCGGGGCGATTCGAAAAGTCCCACATCCAAGGGATGTTTCGAGCGGGCTCATCAAGGCTCGTTCGAGCTATACGAATCAGCAGTCAGTTTTTGAAGCGGCGTGTCCTCAAACCGACAGCTCGGCAGCAGAGATGCAGCGGAGGCACGAAGCACGTGCCAGAGTCAATCAAACATGTTAGGTTGTTGATTTGCACGGAATCCTGACCCGGGATTTGCATTGAATTCTGACCCACCCG
>CALFSF010000550.1 GCA_937917025.1 uncultured Paraburkholderia sp. | reverse complement strand
GCGGGGCGGCACCTACTTTTCTTTGTCTTGCCAAAGAAAAGTAGGCAAAAGAAAGGCGCTCCGAAAACTCATTTCTTCGAGGTGCATCATCCCCGGGGAATGGCAACCCATGAAGTGTCGCCCTCATCGGTCACGGAACATTGGTCCCCGCGCGATTTCGTCCGTCGCGCAGCAGCGCCCGTGACAAAGCAGTCATTCACCCCACTCCGCACTCCGTGCGTCGCGGTAGGGTCATAAGCCGCGCGAGTAGTTAGCCGGTCGGCGACGCGAAGCGGAGCCGGGTGGATGAGCCCTTTGTCACTGAGTGTGCTGTGCGGGAGATCAGATCATGCGCGGACCAGCGTGGCGTGAAGCGCGAGGGCGACATCTCACGGGGTGCCATTCCCGGGCGATGATGCGCCTGGAAAAGATGGCATTTCGAAGCGCCTTTCTTTTGCCTACTTTTCTTTGGCAAGACGCCCCGCACAGGGGCAACGCTAATAGACCGACATGAATTCAAGGAAAGGCCAAAAAGCCAGAACAACAAAAAAAACAAAAAAAACCTATACAGAGAAAACCTGAAAAAGCCCGAACGGGCAAACTCCCGAGCTAACCCCGATTCCCCCTTCTTTTCGACCCATCGCAAGCCTGGAAGAAACCCGAAAATCCAACCTACAGCATCGAGGCAATCTAAAACCCCATGGCAACCACGACCGCAAACCAGCAAGCTATCGCGCCGTCCTCCTCCGGAACGACGAAGCGCATTCTCGTGATCCTGCTGATCGTACTGGTCGCGGCCGGCGCCGCCGGTGCAGGCACCTGGTTCTTCATGTCGAAACGCGCCCCAGCCGCCGCATCGTCAGCAATGCCAGCCCCCTCGCCCGTGCCCGTGTTCTTCCCGCTCGAACCGCTCACCGTGAACCTGCAGTCCGACGACGGCCAGCAACACTTCCTGCGCATCGGCCTCACCCTCAAACTCTCCGACCAGGCCACCCAGGAACGCCTCAACGAACACATGCCGGAAATCCGCAGCCGCGTTCTCCTCGCGCTGTCGAACAAACACCCCGAAGAACTGCAAACCCTCGACGGAAAACACGCGCTCGCCAAAGAACTCGCAGCGCTCATCGAACAGCCAACCGATGCCGGCGGCCAGCCGGCTCACGTCTCCGACGTGCTGTTCACCGAATTCGTCGTGCAGTAACGCAGTGCCGCGTAACCGCCAACAATAACCGTCACGGGACGCACGAGGAACAGGATGGGCCACGAAGAGTTCATGTCCCAGGAGGAGGTCGATGCCCTCCTCAAGGGCGTCACCGGTGAATCCGACTCGGAATCCGATTCCGCGGAACGTACCGGCGTTCGCCCGTACAACATCGCCACGCAGGAACGTATCGTTCGCGGCCGGATGCCCGGTCTCGAAATTATCAATGACCGTTTCGCGCGCCTCCTGCGCATCGGCATTTTCAACTTCATGCGACGCACGGCGGAAATCTCCGTCGGCCCGGTGAAGGTCCAGAAGTACAGCGAATTCACCCGCAATCTGCCGATCCCGACGAACCTGAACCTCGTCCACGTGAAGCCGCTGCGCGGCACGTCGCTCTTCGTGTTCGATCCGAATCTGGTGTTCTTCGTCGTCGACAACCTGTTCGGCGGCGATGGCCGCTTCCATACGCGCGTCGAAGGCCGCGATTTCACGGCCACCGAACAGCGCATCATCGGCAAGCTGCTGAACCTCGTGTTCGAGCACTACACGGCGTCGTGGAAGAACGTGCGCCCGTTGCAGTTCGAATTCGTGCGCTCGGAAATGCACACGCAGTTCGCCAACGTCGCCACGCCGAACGAAATCGTCATCGTCACGCAGTTCTCGATCGAGTTCGGCTCGACAGGCGGCACGCTGCACATCTGCATGCCGTACTCGATGATCGAGCCGATCCGCGACACGCTGTCGTCGCCGATCCAGGGCGAAGCGATGGACATCGACCGCCGCTGGGTCCGCGTGCTCTCGCAACAGGTGCAGACAGCCGAAGTGGAGCTGACCGCGGACCTCGCCAGCATTCCCGTGACGTTCGAGCAGATCCTGAATATGCGCAAGGGCGACGTGCTGCCGGTCAACATCCCCGAACATCTCACGGCGAAAGTCGACGGCGTACCGGTGATGGAATGCGGCTACGGAATTTTCAATGGTCAGTACGCGTTGCGGGTCCAGAAAATGATCAGCGCAGCCGACACGATGAAGGAAGGTGGATATGAGTGAGCTGAACCCCACGCCGGAGAGCGAACTGCCCGCCGGCGAGCCGCAACTGGCCGCAGCTGCCGCGGCGGCAGCGACCGTCACAACCGAAGAAGACGACATTGCAATGGACGACTGGGCAAGCGCGCTCGCCGAGCAGAACAACAACCCGGAGCCGGCACCAGCCGCCGCGGGCGTGTTCCAGCCGCTGTCGAAAGTAGAACCGACGACGACACGCAACGACATCGACATGATCCTGGACATCCCCGTCCAGATGACCGTCGAGCTCGGCCGCACGAAAATCGCGATCCGCAACCTGCTGCAACTCGCGCAGGGCTCGGTCGTGGAACTCGACGGCCTCGCCGGCGAACCGATGGACGTGCTCGTCAACGGTTGCCTGATCGCGCAGGGCGAAGTGGTCGTCGTGAACGACAAGTTCGGTATCCGTCTGACGGACATCATCACGCCGTCCGAGCGTATCCGGAAACTGAACCGATGAAACGCCTCACCCGCCGGATCGCGTTCGCAACGGGTGGCTTGCCGCTCGCCGCGCGCACCCGGTGTGCCTCGCTGACGGCATCCTGTGCCGCTACCGGCGTCTGGATGGCGCTGCTGTCCGGCGCGGCGTTGCACGCGCTGCCGGCGCACGCGGCCGACATGAACGCGGTCAACAATGCCGCGAAAATCGCATCGGGCGTGGGCGCGGGAACGGCGGTGCCATCGCTCGGCATCGGCGCCGTGCTGCAGACGATCGTCGGCCTCGTTGTGGTGATCGGGCTGATGTTCGGCTGCGCGTGGCTCGCGCGCCGCCTCGGCCTGCAACCGTCGCAGCGCGGCGGTCTCGTGAAGACGATCGGCGGCGCATCGCTCGGCGGCAAGGAGCGTGTCGCGGTCGTCGAAATCGGCGATACGTGGCTCGTGCTCGGCACCGCGCCGGGCAACGTCCGGCTGCTGCACACCATGCCGGCAGGTTCGGCCGAAGCCGGCTTCGCGACGCCCGGCGCACCCGCTGCGTCCGGTCCCCTCCCCGGCTCCTTCGGACAACGCTTTCGCGACGCGCTGAAACAGGAAGCAGGCAAACGTTTCCAGCGAAGCGTCAGCGGAGAACAGTAAATGCAGTTCGATCATCATGAAGCGCGGGACGTCCGCGCGCCGACCCGCCTCGTCCCGACAAAGACCCGCGCCGTGCTCAAGCGCGTCGCCGCGCTCGCACTGCCGGCCTTGCTGCTGACGCTGCCGGCGCTCTCGTTCGCGCAGACGGCCGGCCTGCCCGCATTCAACACGAGCCCCGGCCCGAACGGCGGCACGACGTACTCGCTGAGCGTGCAGACGATGCTGCTGCTCACGATGCTGACGTTCCTGCCGGCGATGGTGCTGATGATGACGAGCTTCACGCGCATCATCATCGTGCTCTCGCTGCTGCGCCAGGCGCTCGGCACGAACTCGACGCCGCCCAACCAGGTGCTGGTCGGCCTCGCGCTCTTCCTGACGCTCTTCATCATGTCGCCGGTGCTCGACAAGGCCTATACCGACGGTTACAAACCGTTCTCCGACGGCACGATACAGATGGACGAGGCCGTGTCGCGCGGCGTGCTGCCGTTCAAGACGTTCATGCTGCGCCAGACCCGCGAAGGCGATCTCGCGCTCTTCGCCCGCATTTCTCACGCCCCGCCGATGCAGGGACCGGAAGACGTACCGCTGTCGCTGCTGGTGCCGGCGTTTATCACGAGCGAGCTGAAAACCGGTTTCCAGATCGGCTTCACGATCTTCATTCCGTTTCTCATCATCGATCTGGTGGTGGCGAGCGTGCTGATGTCGATGGGGATGATGATGATTTCGCCCGCGACAATCTCGCTGCCGTTCAAGCTGATGCTGTTCGTGCTCGTCGACGGCTGGCAGTTGC
>CALFSF010000549.1 GCA_937917025.1 uncultured Paraburkholderia sp. | reverse complement strand
GTCGCCGATGGCGTACACGTTCGGCACGCTCGTCGCGCAATGATCGTCGACGTCGATGAACCCGCGCTCGTTCGCCTTCAGCCCAATTGCTTCGAGGCCGAGGTTCTCGGTGTTCGGCACGCGGCCGATCGACACGATCAGGCGGTCGGCGTCGAGCGTCTGCGCGTTGCCGTCCTTGTCCGTGTAGGCGATCGACACGTTCTTGCCGGTCGCCTTGATCTCGCCGACCTTCACGCCGACGTGAATGTCGAGACCCTGCTTCTTGAACTGCCTGGCGGCTTCCTTCGCGAGTGCCTGGTCCGCCGCGCCGAGGAATTCCGGCAGCGCTTCGAGCACCGTGACGTCAGCACCGAGACGGCGCCACACCGAGCCGAGTTCCAGACCGATCACGCCCGCGCCGATCACGGCGAGCTTCTTCGGCACGGTGTCGAACGTCAGTGCGCCTTCGTTGTCGGCGACGATCTTGTTGTCGACCGGCACGTTCGGCAGATGGCGCGCCTTCGAACCCGTCGCGATGATCACGTTCTTCGCCGTGACGACCTCGGTTTCGCCTTCACCGCTCACTTCGATCTGCACGCCGGCGTCCGTCTTGCCGGTGAACTTGCCGTGGCCCTTGAGCCACGTGATCTTGTTCTTGCGGAACAGGAATTCGATGCCCTTCGTCATCTTCTCGACGATGCCTTCCTTGCGGGCCAGCATCTTCGAAATATCGACCTTCACGTCGGACACGGAAATACCGTGATCAGCGAGGTGATGCGAAGCGTTTTCAAATTCTTCCGACGAAGCGAGCAGCGCCTTCGACGGAATGCAACCCACGTTCAGGCACGTGCCGCCGAGCTTCAGCGCGCCGGCCGGGTTCTTCCACTTTTCGATACACGCGACGGTCTTGCCGAGCTGCGCGGCGCGGATAGCGGCAATATAGCCGCCCGGGCCGGCACCGATCACGACGACGTCAAATTCTTTGGACATGACAATCCTTTTTGATGACGCAGCGACGCGCGGCCATGTTTCATGGTGCGCGTCGCCGCGGTTTCAAGCTGATGCGAGAAGCGCCGTCGCCTGGATGGCGACGGTTACGCGGATTTACAGGTCGAGCAGCAGGCGCGCCGGGTCTTCCAGCGCATCCTTCATCGCGACCAGCGACAGCACCGCTTCGCGGCCGTCGATGATCCGGTGGTCGTACGACAGCGCCAGGTAGTTCATCGGACGGATCACGATCTGGCCGTTTTCGACCACGGCGCGTTCCTTCGTGGCGTGCACGCCGAGAATCGCGGACTGCGGCGGGTTGATGATCGGCGTCGACAGCATCGAGCCGAACACACCACCGTTCGAGATCGAGAACGTGCCGCCCGTCATTTCCTCGATCGACAGCTTGCCGTCCTTCGCCTTCTGGCCGAATTCGGCGATCTTCTTCTCGATTTCAGCGAGGCTCAGCTGATCGGCGTTGCGCAGGATCGGCACCACGAGACCGCGCGGCGAACCAACCGCGATACCGATGTCGAAGTAGCCGTGATAGACGATGTCGTTACCGTCGATCGATGCGTTCACGAGCGGGAACTTCTTCAGCGCGTGAACAGCCGCCTTCACGAAGAACGACATGAAGCCGAGCTTCACGCCATGTTCCTTCTCGAACTTGTCCTTGTACTTGTTGCGCAGGTCCATCACCGGCGCCATGTTCACTTCGTTGAACGTCGTGAGGATGGCGTTGGTTTGCTGCGACTCGAGCAGACGCTCGGCGATACGCGCGCGCAGACGCGACATCGGAACGCGCTGTTCCGGGCGGTCCTTCAGCCACGCGTCGGCCGAAGCCGGCGCCTTCACGTCCGGCAGCGACGGCTTCGCGGCCTTCGGCGCGGCGGCCGGTGCCGGTGCTTTTGCAGCAGCCGGTGCGGCGCCCGCGGTCAGCACGTCGCCCTTCGTGATGCGGCCGTCGCGGCCCGAGCCCGCGACGTCGCCCGACGACAGGTTCTTTTCCGCCATCAGCTTGCTGGCAGCAGGAGAAGCCGCCGTATTCGCACCCGTTGCGGATGCAGCCTGGGCCGGTGCGGCAGCGGCGGGCGCCGTGGCCGCCGCCCGTGCCGGCTTCCCTTCTGCTTCGACAGCAGCAGCGCCTGCCTTGCCTTCCGTGTCGATCTTCGCGATGACCTGATCGGCGGTCACGGTATCGCCATCATTCGCGACGATCTGCGCGAGCACGCCTGCCGACGGTGCCGGCACTTCCAGCACGACCTTGTCGGTTTCGATTTCGATGAGAATTTCGTCCTGCGCGACCGCTTCGCCCGGCTTCTTCTTCCACTGCAGCATGGTGGCTTCCGAGACCGACTCGGAGAGCTGGGGGACCTTGACTTCTACAATAGCCATTGTGATTTTTTCCTGAATACGTATCGGGTTCTGCGAACCCTGTGCGAACCGTCTGCGAACCGTGTATGCGCCGTCGACACGACGTCGACGAACCCGTCAAACGCGGCACGGGAGAACGCAGTGCGTTCTCCCGGTTCGGTTCCTGGTTATTTCGCGATCGACGCGCTCTTCAAACGGCCGAACGCACCTTCCACCAGCGCCTTCTGCTGCTCGTAATGCTTTGCGTAGTAACCGACAGCCGGCGAAGCCGAAGCCGGACGGCCGCTGTATGCCAGCTTCTGTCCTTCCTTCATGCCTTCCTTCAGATGGTGCTCGATGTAGAACCACGGGCCCTGATTCTGCGGCTCGTCCTGCACCCACACCACTTCGGTCGCGTTGTCGTACTTCTTCATTTCCGCTTCGAACTGCTTGTGTGCGAACGGATACAGCTGTTCGATACGGAGGATCGCGACGTCGTTCGCCTTCGCTTCGCGGCGATGCGCGACGAGATCGTAGTACACGCGGCCCGAGCAGACGACCACGCGCTTGACCTTCTTCGCGTCGATCTCTTCGCTCACTTCGCCGATGATCGGCTGGAACGCGCCCTTCGCCAGTTCGGACAGGTCCGACACGGCTTCCTTGTGGCGCAGCAGCGACTTCGGCGTGGCGACGATCAGCGGCTTCCTGAAGAGGCGGATCATCTGGCGACGCAGCAGGTGGAAAATCTGCGCCGGCGTGGTCGGCTGGACGACCTGCATGTTGTGATCGGCACACAGTTGCAGGAACCGCTCGATCCGCGCCGACGAGTGCTCCGGACCCTGACCTTCGTAGCCGTGCGGCAGCAGCATCGTCAGGCCCGACACGCGGCCCCACTTCACTTCGCCCGACGAGATGAACTGGTCGATCACGACCTGCGCGCCATTCACGAAGTCGCCGAACTGCGCTTCCCACGCGACGAACGTGTTCGGTTCAGCCGTCGAGTAGCCGTATTCGAAGCCGAGCACGGCTTCTTCGGACAGCACCGAGTCGATCACCGTGAACTTCGCCTGACCTTCGGCGATGTTCTGCAGCGGCACGTACGTGCCGTCGTTCCAGCGTTCGCGGTTCTGGTCGTGCAGCACCGCGTGACGGTGCGTGAACGTGCCGCGGCCCGAATCCTGGCCGGTCAGGCGCACCGCATAGCCCGATGCGACGAGCGACGCGAACGCCAGATGTTCGCCCATGCCCCAGTCGAGCTTCGCTTCACCGCGACCCATCGCGCGACGGTCGTTGATGACGCGCTCGACGAGCGGGTGAACCTTGAAGTTATCCGGAATCGTGGTGATGCGTTCCGCGAGGCGCTTGAGCTCGGCGAGCGGCACGGCCGTGTCGGCCGCGTCGGTCCACTTGCGGTTCAGGAACGGCACCCAGTCGACCGCGTACTTGCTCTTGTAGTTCGAGAGCACCGGATCGATCGTGTGATGGCCTTCGTCCATCGCCTGACGATACGCCTTGACGTAGTTGTCCGCGTCCTCGGCGGTGATCACGCCTTGCTGCACGAGCTTTTCGGCATACAGCGCGCGCGTGCCCGGGTGTTTCGCGATGGTTTTGTACATCAGCGGCTGCGTGACCGCCGGCGTGTCCTGCTCGTTGTGGCCCAGCTTGCGGAAGCAGATGATGTCGATCACGACATCCTTGTGGAACTGCGTCCGGTAGTCGATGGCCATCTGCGTGGCCAGCACGACCGCTTCCGGATCGTCGCCGTTCACGTGCAGCACCGGCGCTTCGATCATCT
>CALFSF010000548.1 GCA_937917025.1 uncultured Paraburkholderia sp. | reverse complement strand
AGGGAACCTTGTACGGAGTCGTCTCCGGCATAATCGCGCTTCTCGCATTCTTCCGACCTCTTTCGCCGAAGTATTGCCTCGCCTCCGGGGGTTCTCCTGCATTGCACAGGGATAAATTGTCGTGCCAGGATGTCCCTTCGGATTTTGCGGTGCCAGCTTGTCGCTGGTGCTCGAATAACGGCGTGAGTGGCTGGCACGCCGGCCGGCTTTCGGTTCATCCCGTGCGAATTGCGATGTATGCGAGCGCTATGCGCCACATACACGAGACGTTTTTGCGCTCCGGCGCGCGCTGAAAACGATTCGTCAGGCAAGAACCCGGAAGCGTCAGTTCTCAGGTGGCGTCCAGGGCAGGTGGGCAGAGCGGATGGTATTCAGAAACATTTTGACCGGGTGGATCGTTATGGCGTGTGCGACGCTTGCCGCATCGCCGGTCTGCGCCGATCCGCTTCACGACGCGCCGGCCGGTCCGCTCGGAAGCGCGCACGTGGCACCGATTGTCCTCGACGACGCCTACCTTCCTACTGTTCCTGCGAGCCTGAACGAGCAGATCATCCGCATTCCGGCGGACGCTTCGGGTTCGATCACGCTCGAAACGACGATCTACAAGCCGGACGGCCCGGGTCCTTTTCCGATGATCGTTTTCAACCACGGCAAGATTCACGGCGATCCGCGCATGCAGGAGCGCAGTGATCCGTTGCCGCTTGCGCGCGAGTTCGTGCGGCGCGGTTATGTGGTTGTGGCGCCGAATCGACGCGGTTTTGCGGGATCAGGGGGTACTTACGAGCAGGATGGTTGCGACGTCGCGCGCAACGGGCTGGGTCAGGCGGCCGACGTGGCGGCGACCGTGAATTTCATGTCGAAGATGCCGTACGTCGATGCGACCCATATCGTTGTGTCGGGCACGTCGCACGGCGGTCTTGCGACGATCGCATATGGTCTTGAAGCGGCATCGGGCGTGAGGGCGCTGATCAATTTTTCGGGTGGGCTGCGGCAGGACTCATGCACTGACTGGCAGGGCAACCTGACGCAGGCATTTGGCGACTACGCTGAAAAGACGCGCGTTCCGTCGCTGTGGCTGTATGGCGATAACGATTCGATCTGGCCGGCCGCGCTGATTGGGAAGATGTACACCGCGTACGTGGAGCATGGCGCGAGCGCGAAGATGGTCGATTTTGGCGCGTACAAGAACGACGCGCACCGGCTGGTGGGCGATCGCGACGGCGTGCGGGTCTGGTGGCCGGCCGTCGAGGGGTTCCTTGCGCGGGTGGGGATGCCGACCGGCGTGCAATATCGCGTGAACGATCCGGCGCCGCCGAAGCCGACGGGATTTGCATCGATCGATGCGGTCGATGCCGTGCCGTTTCTCGACGAGGCGGGACGCAATGGGTATCGGAACTTCTTGCATCAATATCCGAGCCGGGCGTTTGCTGTTTCGGATTCCGGATCATGGTCATGGGCGGAAGGGGGCGATGATCCGATGTCGGTGGCCGTGGCCAACTGCCAGAAGCATAGTGAGGATGCCTGTCGGCTTTATGCGGTGAATGAAGCTGTCGTATGGAATGGGTCTGCTGCGACGCAGACGGCCGACGGGGCGGGGGATTCTGCTGCTGAAGGGAAAGGGGCGCTTGCTGCTCGCTAGCGCGAGCGGTTTTTCTGTTTTTCTGTTTTTCTGTTTTTCTGTTTTTCTGTTTTTCTGTTTTTCTGTTTTTC
>CALFSF010000547.1 GCA_937917025.1 uncultured Paraburkholderia sp. | reverse complement strand
CAGTGGCCAGCAGTACGCCAGATGCACACATCCCAAGCCCCGCTCCCCAGGATGCGGCGTTATCGAGCGCGCCCTGGACAGCCGCCGTCAGCGCAGAGGCGTTGGCATCGGGCGACGCGGTCGTCACCTGGAACGGCGCAAGATCTGCTGAAAACGCCGTCAAGGCCATGCCCAGAAACGCTGCAATGAGCACCTGCAGCAGCGCGTAGTTGGCGATCTTTGCGGTCCACGCCTCGAAGAACCGGGCGGTGGGGCCAAATGCCCCGCAAGCAATGAACAGGGGCCCAAGGCCGAGCACCAGCTCCAGCAGGAGCCTCGCCATCACGACTTCGAATGCGAGAACAATCAGGAAGACCGACGCGCCGAGTGCCGCCACCAGCCCACAGGCAAAATCGCCGATGCCCGCGACGATTCCGGCGACGCTGAAACCTTCGTGCGTTGCCTTGTTGAAGTACGCATCCATCACCAGATCGATCTGACGGTCATAGCAATCGAGCGTCTGGTAAATGGCGGACGCGCTCGAGCCTGTCACGCTGCTGCCACTCACCGTTCCGCAGCCGGGGTTGCCGGCACCGGCATTGGCCGCCGCGGTCTGGATCGTCTGGGCGAGACCCGTCGTCGCCCCTTCAACTGCGGTGACGACCTGGGACTGATAGATGCCCGCGCCGAGCGCAAAGGCGAGCATGATGGCCACCTTCAGGCCACGCCACGCGAATGCAGGCACCGACTCATGGGCCTCGCCGCGCACGACTGCGAACCCGTATGTGATGATCCAGATCGTCAGCGCCGTCGTGACAACAGGTACCAGCGCGCTGGAGAGGGCTGAGGACACGCTCGAGACATACGTCGACATGCCGTTCTCGAGCGTGCCGCCAACTGAAGTGAAAAGGCCGCTCATCGCGCCCCCCTTCCCGACGCATGCGGCGTCACTGCGTTCAGGGCGGCTCCGGTCGCACGACGCTTCGCCAACTGCTCATGAAACACGGGGAGCCACGCCGCAGGATCATCGCCCACCTCGGCACGGATCCCATCGAGCAGTTCAACGTTGTCCGTCGTCCCCGACAGCACATCGAGCACATCACCGAGTCCGGCCAGATCCAGCCTGCCGATGGCCGAACGGTGGCCCTGCTTCATGAGGAACAGGCGGCTGTTCTCGCCGAGAGACCGCACGATATTGAATTCGGCCTCGGTCAGCTTGAAGCCATGCACGTAGTCGTCGTAGTCGGCACGCGGATTCGGCAGGAAGAAGAACGTCGCGGTCTGCTCGACCAGCGCCCGCGCGATGTCGCTACGCAGCACATCCGCCGGGGACTGCGTATCGAAGATACCCAGACCATTCTGCTTGCGGATTGTCTTCTGCTTGTCCTTTGCGAAATCCGTGAAGACCGGATCGCCCAGCCGCTTCCAGAATTCGGTCATCACATAGACAAAGCGCCGCCCGTCGATCAGGCTTTCAGTCAGCTGCAACAGGTACATCGTGACCGGCGTCGACACCTCCGGATCGTCGAGCAGCTCCGTATCGTCGAACCCGAAAAGCTGGTTGTGGCTGAAATCCAGCAGGTCCGACGGGTTGTCCAGCACCCAGCCGAGCCGACCGCCTGCGCACCACTTCGTGAGCCGCGCATGCAGGCTGTTTTCGCCCACGGCCGGGAGCAGTTGCCGGACCATCGACAGGCGCCGCAGCGGGCGCTCCATGCGGGCCACTTCCCGCACGGCTCGCGAAACGTCGAGTTCGTCCTTCGCCGACAGCAGCGTGCCCGTGTCGACCAGCCGGCGTACAAGCCGCTCCCAGAAGTCCAGTACCGCCTCATCGGGATCGAGCTGGAAGGGATTGAGTCCCGTCGGGACACCCCGTCGAAACACCGTATAGCGTCCGCCCATCGCCCGGATCGCGATCTCGGTGCCCCGGTCCTTGTCGTA
>CALFSF010000546.1 GCA_937917025.1 uncultured Paraburkholderia sp. | reverse complement strand
CACCTCTACTTCCGTGGCTTTGCGATGAGCGATACAAACCACAGCCTGCCGGCGGGCGGGCAGCCGGCACCGGCGGACCGCACCGAACGCACGACGCGTGGCGGCGGCGGTCTCTTTTCAACCGAAGACTGGTGGGCCGTCTGGATTGGCCTTTTCGTGATCGTGATCGCGTGGGCGCTGTTTGCGTCCGGCGGCAGCATCAAGTGGCTCGCGGTTGCGCCCGTCAAATGGGCGAGCGTTGGCGCCGCCGGTACGGATCTCGTCAGGCATCTGCCGAATTACGCCGCGTTGTTCGTCCTGTTTGCCGTGCTGTTCAGCGTCAGTCTTGCCGGGCTCAAACAGAACGTCACGCACTTCCTGCCGGCGTTTCTGGTTCTGTTCGTCGTGTCGGTGCTGATTTTCGAGCTCGGGGCGTGGACCAGCGCGTCGAAGTACAACCTCGAACCGCCGCTCGTCGCGCTTGCGCTCGGGCTCGTGATCTCGAACGTGTTCCGTCTGCCGGAGTGGTTCTCCGCCGGGTTGCGCGTCGAGTTTTACATCAAGGTCGGCATCGTGCTGCTCGGCGCGACGCTGCCGTTCACGCTGCTCGTGTGGGCCGGACCCGTCGCGGTCGGCCAGGCGACGATCGTCTCGCTGATCACGTTCTTCGTGATCTTCTTCGTGGGCAAGGCGTTCGGCCTCGACCGGCGTTTCGCGGCCGTGCTCGGCGTGGGCGGCGCGGTGTGCGGCGTGTCGGCGGCGATTGCGATCGCAGGCGCGGTGCGCGCGAAGCGCGAGCAGGCTTCCGTGGCGATCACGCTCGTGATCCTGTGGGCGATCGTGATGATCTTCGTGCTGCCGTTCGCGTCACGCTCGCTCGGTCTGCCGACCGGCGTCGCGGGTGCGTGGATCGGCACCTCGGAATTCGCCGATGCAGCCGGCATCGCCGCCGCGCAGGCCTACGGCGACTTCGCGAAGAGCGCGGGCGGCGCGATCGCGGGCGCACCGGACGCGGCGTTGCAGGCATTCACGCTGATGAAGGTGGTGGGCCGCGACATCTGGATCGGCATCTGGGCGTTCCTGCTCGCGATCGTCGCGACGACGCGCTGGGAATCCGAAGACAGCAACGTCAAATCCCGCGCCGATGCCCGTGAAATCTGGGCGCGCTTTCCGAAATTCGTGATTGGTTTCGTGATTGCGTCCGCGCTCGTGACCTGGATTGCCAGCCACTATTCGCTCGCCGATTACCGCAAGGTCGTGACGCCGGAATTCACCGGGCCGATCACGGCGCTGCGCACGTGGGCATTCATCTTCTGCTTCTTGAGCATCGGGCTGACCACGCGCCTGCGCTCGCTGGCGGCGACCGGCCTGAAGCCGTTCCTCGTGTTCACGGCGGGCGTCGTGGTCAATATCGCCACCGGCTACGTGCTGTCCGCGCACGTGTTCGCATCGTACTGGAATAGCCTGGGACAGTGACCGTGAAGCCGAACGGCACCTCGACGTTCTCGCGCGGCGCGCCGGAAACGGCCGCGCTGCGCGAGCCCAGCCGGTGTTGCGCCGGATGCCGGCACCGCGCCGAGGACCGGCATTCTCTCGAACAAAGCATTCCAGGCCTCACCGTCTTCAGTTCGGGTTTCGGCGCGAGCGTGGCGGCGAGCCGGCTGTGCCGTCTGCACGACCAGCTCGTCTCGCCCGCCGACACCTGCAGCCAGTTCGACCCGACGCCCGCCCGCATTTCTGGCTGAGCGGCACCGGCTCGCGCGTCACTCATCACTCAGGACGCGCGTTCCGTCGAGCGCTCGCCATGCGCGTTCACACGCGCCATCTCCACCCGTTTTGCCGCCGGACCCGAAGCGCCGCGAATAAAAAACACCGCACACAGCGCGCACATCGTCCAGATTCCGGTCACCACCATCCAGTTTTCCATTTCCACCACCTTCGCTGTGAGCAAGACGCCTGTTGTGCGGCGTATGTCTGTATATCGGCGCGGCGCCGGATTCGATAAGGGTCGCGACGAAAAGAATGGGCCAGGGAAAATACCGATCGCAACCGGGTGCATCCGGGGCGCCCCGAGCCGGCGCAAACCCCGGTGACATAAGGGATTGAGAAGGGTGCAACCGGTTCGCGCGTGCGGTTGCACCTTTTTAATTGAAGGGGTACGATTCGCCAACTTTCTAGTCTTTCGCCGATGGTCAAATCGGCATTCGAAGGAAACATGGCGAGCACTACCCTTGGCGTCAAAGTTGACGACCTCCTCCGTTCCCGGCTGAAAGATGCCGCCACACGCCTGGAGCGCACGCCGCACTGGCTGATCAAACAGGCGATCTTCGCGTATCTGGAGAAGATCGAGCAGGGTCAACTGCCCGCCGAGCTGTCGGGCCTGAACGGTATGGTCGATCTGGCCGGGAGCGCCGCCGTCGATTCCGACGAAGAGAGCGCCTCGCATCCGTTTCTCGAATTCGCGCAAAGCGTGCAGCCGCAGTCGGTGCTGCGCGCGGCGATCACGGCGGCGTATCGGCGTCCGGAGCCGGAGTGCGTGCCATTCCTGCTGGGGCAGGCGCGTCTGCCCGCGAACCTCGCTGGCGACGTGGAGACGATGGCCGGCAAGCTCGTCGAAGCGTTGCGCACCAAGAGCCGTGGCGGCGGCGTCGAAGGGTTGATCCACGAATTCTCGCTGTCGAGTCAGGAAGGCGTCGCGCTGATGTGCCTCGCCGAGGCGCTGTTGCGTATTCCCGATCGCGCCACGCGCGACGCGCTGATTCGCGACAAGATCAGCAAGGGCGACTGGCGCTCGCACGTCGGCCAGGCGCCGTCGCTCTTCGTCAACGCCGCGACGTGGGGCCTGATGATCACCGGCAAGCTGGTGACGACCAACAGCGAGACGGGTCTTTCGTCGGCATTGACGCGCCTGATTGGCCGGGGCGGCGAGCCGCTGATCAGAAAGGGCGTCGATATGGCGATGCGGCTGATGGGCGAACAGTTCGTCACCGGCGAGAACATTTCCGAAGCGCTGGCCAATAGCCGCAAGTTCGAAGCGCGGGGCTTCCGCTATTCGTACGACATGCTCGGCGAAGCCGCGACGACGGAAGCCGACGCGCTGCGCTATTACGCATCGTACGAGCAGGCGATCCACGCGATCGGCAAGGCGGCGGGCGGCCGCGGCATCTACGAAGGCCCGGGTATCTCGATCAAGCTGTCGGCGCTGCACGCGCGCTACTCGCGCTCGCAGCAGGAACGCTCGATGAGCGAGTTGCTGCCGCGCGTGCGCGCGCTCGCGATCCTCGCGCGCCGTTACGACATCGGCCTGAACATCGATGCCGAAGAAGCCGACCGCCTCGAAATCTCGCTCGATCTGCTCGAAGCACTGTGCTTCGATCCGGAGCTGGCCGGCTGGAACGGCATCGGCTTCGTGGTGCAGGCGTATCAGAAGCGCTGCCCGTTTGTGATCGATTACCTGATCGATCTCGCACGCCGCAGCCGTCATCGCATCATGGTCCGCCTCGTGAAGGGCGCGTACTGGGATACCGAAATCAAGCGCGCGCAGGTCGACGGCCTCGACGGCTATCCGGTGTA
>CALFSF010000545.1 GCA_937917025.1 uncultured Paraburkholderia sp. | reverse complement strand
GCGTCGCGCGTGCCGAGCAGGCTGAGCGCCTCCATCGGCACATAGGCGCCGCCGGACAGCACCAGTTCGATCGCCTTCAACATCACGCTCGCGGGCTGACGCTTCGGCACGAAACCGAGCGCGCCGGCCGCGAGCACGGCGCGCATTTCGTCGGGCGATTCTTCCGCGGAAAGCACGACCACCGGCAGCGCCGGATTCGCCTTGAGCAGGATTTCCAGCGATTCCGCTCCCTCCATGCCGGGCATGTGCAGATCGACAATCGCAAGATCATGGTCGGCGTCGGGCCGCGCGGCGGCGGCGAGCGTCTCCCACGTGTCGGCTTCGTCGAACTGGGCATCGGCATCGAGTCCGCGCAGGAGGCCCTTGACGCCCTGGCGGATCAGTTCATGGTCGTCGGCCACAAGAAACTTCATGATGTCTCCGCGTGTGGGCGCTGCCAGTTTGTTTTACTACGCCTGTTGTCTGACGGCCGGACCCGGTCAGCGCCGCAGTGTGGTTATTCTGCCCGATGCGGCGAGCCGATGCGCGTCCGTCTTCTCCCCATGTCGCCTGATCGTATCGGCGCGAGGCGTTCCCCCCGCAACGCGCGCAACAGGCCACGCAGACATCCTTGCATGGCTTACCAGGTAGACGAGCGGATCGAAGCGATTTTGAAGCGTTCCACACCTGGCATTGCAGAATATGCAGCGCGATTCAAAGCGGCGCTTTCCGGCTTTATCGCGTGACCGCGAAGAGCGTTGCGTTCATGAAGATCCGGAACACGAAACCGAGCGACACGGCCGCCGCGACGCCGCCGCCCCACAGCAGCACGAACCAGATCCAGCCTGGCAGACGGGAACTCGCGGCGCCGCGCTCACGTGCGCGGAAACGGGTCAGGGCAATGAGGCGCATGGGGTGGGCGATGATGTGTGCGACGTGCGTTCCGGTTTCTTCAGCGGATATCCTGCGATGGTTCTTAGTGGTAGTGGGCGTCGCCATGGCGAACCTTGCCGCGGAAAACCCAGTAGCCCATCGTCGTGTACACGAGGATGACGGGCAGGATCACCGCGGCGCCCACCAGCGTGAACACCTGGCTCGAACGCGGCGCGGCGGCTTCCCAGAGCGTCATGCTCGACGGAATCGCATACGGCCACAGGCTCACCAGCAAGCCGACGTAGCCGAGCAGCACGAGCCCGAGCGCGAGCGCGAACGGCGTGTTGTGATGACGATCGCGCACGGCGCGCCGCATGAAGAACGCGCAGATCGCGACGAGGAACGGCACGGGCAGCAGGCGATATAAGAGCCCGTCATGAAACCAGCGCGCGGCGATCGTGGGGTCTTGCAGCGGCGTCCACAGGCTGACCACCGCGATGAAGCCGAGCAGCACCACGGTGAGCGGCCACACGACGCGATGCAGGCGCCGCTGCAGGTCGCCCTCGGTCTTCGCGACGAGCCAGCAGCAGCCGAGCAGCGCATACGTGACGACAAGCCCGAGACCCGTCAGCAGACTGAACGGCGTGAGCCAGCCGAACGCATCGCCCGCGAAGCTGCCGTCCACGACGGGAATGCCCTGCAGGAACGCGCCGAGGACGATGCCCTGAAAGAACGCCGCGCCGGCCGAACCGCCGATGAACGCGAGGTCCCACAGGTGCTTCGTGCGGTTCGCCTTCGAGCGGATTTCGAACGACACGCCACGAAAGATCAGGCACGCAAGCATGAAGACAAGCGGCAGATACAGCGCCGAGAGCACCGTCGAATAGACGACCGGAAATACCGCGAAGAGGCCGGCGCCGCCGAGCACGAGCCACGTTTCGTTGCCGTCCCACACGGGCGCGACGGTATTCATCATCAGGTCGCGTTCCTTCTCGTCGGGAAAAAACGGAAACACAATGCCGATGCCGAGATCGAAGCCGTCCAGCACGACATACATGAAGAGGCCCAGTGCGATGATCGCGGCCCACACTACGGTAACGTCCATTTTCGTTTCAGCCTTGAAATACTGGGGTTTTACGCGGCGTCGATCATCGCGTCGGCGGCCGAAAGCGGCCGGCGCGCGGTGTGATCGGGTGTGTTGCCCGGCAACGCATCATGCGTGTGGCCCGGCAGCGTGGGGCCGGTGCGCATCAGCTTCAGCATGTAATAGACGCCGGTGCCGAACACGAGAAAATAGACAACCACAAACGCCATCAGCGAGATGCCGACCTGCTGCGCCGTCAATGGCGAAACAGCCTGCACGGTGCGCATCACGCCGTAGACCACCCATGGCTGACGTCCGACTTCGGTCGTGATCCAGCCCGCGAGCAGCGTGATGAACCCCGTCGGCCCCATCGCGACGACAAAGCGCAGAAACCACTTCGATTCATAGAGCCGGTCGCCGCGTCGCAGTGCCCACGCGATCAGCGACATCAGGATCATCAGCACGCCGAGCCCGACCATCACGCGAAAACTCCAGAACACGATCGTCGAATTCGGCCGGTCCTGCGGGGGGAAGCTTTTCAGTCCGCGAATCTCGCCGTCCCAGCTATGCGTGAGGATCAGGCTGCCGAGGTGCGGAATCGAAACCGCGTAGCGGGTCGTCTCCGCCTTCATGTCGGGCAGGCCGAAGAGGTTGAGCGCCGTGCCGCCTTTTTCCGTGTCCCATAGGCCCTCGATCGCGGCGATCTTGGCCGGTTGATATTCGCGCGTGTTGATGCCGTGCTGGTCGCCGACGAACGCCTGAACCGGCGCGAGAACCAGCAGCATCCAGAGCGCCATCGAGAACATCTTCCGGATGCCCGCGTCGCGGCGGCCCTTCAGCAGATGCCAGGCGCCCACGGCCGCGACGACGAGCGCGCCGACGATGAACGCGGCGATCGCCATGTGCGCGAGCCGGTACGGAAACGACGGGTTGAAGATGATCTTGAACCAGTCGAGCGGCACGACCTGGCCGTTGACGACTTCGAAGCCTTGTGGCGTTTGCATCCAGCTATTGGACGCGAGAATCCAGAACGTCGAGATGAGCGTGCCGAGCGCGACCATCAGCGTCGCGCCGAAGTGCGCACGCGCGCTGACGCGCTGCCAGCCGAACAGCATGATGCCGAGGAAGCCCGCTTCGAGAAAGAACGCGGTCATCACCTCGTACATCAGAAGCGGGCCGGTGACGGGGCCCGCGAAACTGGAGAAGCCGGACCAGTTCGTGCCGAACTCGTAGCTCATCACGACGCCGGAGACGACGCCCATGCCGAAGGCCACTGCAAAGATCTTCGACCAGAAGAGACAAAGGTCTTTGTAGTACGCCTTGCCGGTTTTGAGCCAGCGCCATTCGAGCACGGCGATGAAGCTGGCAAGCCCGATGCTGAGCGCCGGAAAGATGATGTGAAAGGAAATCGTGAATGCGAACTGAAGCCGGGCGAGGTCGAATGCCGAGAGTGCAGTGTTCATGGGCTGGTTGCGAGAATCAGACTACGCGCGTCGACCGCTGTCGAAACGCACTGCGATATGCAGATGGATCGAAGCGTAGGGGAATGCGCGCGAATTTGCTGCGTCGCGGGAGAGGGCGCGGCGGCGCGTGCACGGCAGCGCGCACGGACGTTATCGAGATAAACCGTTGATCAGTATCGGAGTTTTTGCAGCGTGGGTTTGTGCGCCGCGGCGTGCTGTCGCAGGGGGATGTGCGGCAATCGACCGCGCCGGTTGAGCGCGCGGCGTTGCGCTAGATCGATGTGATGCGTGAAGTGTTGCGTTGACCGGTCGCGAGACGTGAAATCCCGTGTGCGCACCAGGTCGCGATCACAAACGGCGCGGTCATGGCGGTCAAGCCGAGGTGGCTCGCGAGCTGTTGCAGCAGCACCGAGAACGCGACGGCCGCGATTGTGGCTGCAGCACCGCAGTCCGCCACCGCGAGCGCGGTGAGCGCGCCGTTGAAACCTGGCAGGCCCGCGTCGAGCGAGGAGAGCGCCGTGCCGGATAGCACCTGTCCACCCGTTGCGAGCGCGGCGCCAGCAAGCGCCCAGCAGGCAGGCCGGCGCGACGAGTCCGCGAGGCCCGCGACGACCAGCACGCCCGTCAACGCGCCCGAAGCGAACGTCGTTTGCGCAACGCCGGCGAGCACGCCATGCAGCACGTCCATCGACTAAATCACACTTGGTGTGGCACTCGCGCCATGGGGTGTAGCCGTATGCGCGACCGGCCCGACCAGCGCAAGCCATATCCATGTCACGATCAGACACGGGCTCGAATAGCAGCAGAAGTGAAACCGTTGCAGGAGGCGCGACCACGGATCGAGCATCCACGCCGTGGCGGTCGCGGCAAGAATGGCGATGGCGGCGGCGGTCGCATCGTCGGCGATGAACGTAAAGGAGGCCAGTGCGGCGAGCGCGCCGTTGAAACCGTGCAGGCCGGCGCGTGTATCCTGCTCGTCACAACCCGCGAGCACGGCGCTGACGTTCGCGCTGACGGCACCGATGAGCGCCGCGCAGGCAAGCCTGGGGTCGCAGATGACGAGCGCCGCGAGTACGCACGCGCCCGTCGCGGCATTCCCTTGCAGGACGATCTGTCCGAGACTGCGCAGCAGCGTGCGTAGCGCTGCGAATCCGGTCGGCGTGGTTGTCGCGTACATACGGGATGAAGAGAGGATCGCGCGAGGCATCCGGCGCGGCTGGATGATTGAAACCGCGAGCATAGGCCAGCCGTGCCGCGCGCGGCATGTGCCGGTATTGATAGTGGCTATTTGCAGCGTCATCGCCGAAACCGGCCGCAACAGGAGGCATCGATATGCGTGAAGTCCGCTGGACATCGGAAGAAGGAGACGGCAT
>CALFSF010000544.1 GCA_937917025.1 uncultured Paraburkholderia sp. | reverse complement strand
CAAACCAATCCCGATGTGCTGACCCTGGACGTCGCGATGCCGAAAATGGATGGCTACGCGGTGCTGGCCGCGCTGCGCACGCTGCCAGGATTCAGCAACACGCTGTACGCCGCGATGACCGGCTTCGGCCACGCGCGCGACTTCGCGCAGACTCGCAGCGCGGGGTTCGAGGCGCATCTGGTGAAACCCGTCGAACTCAAGAAATTCGAGGCGCTGCTGCTGCGCGCGCAGAACCGGTAAGCGACGGGTGCCGCACATGACTGAAAGCGCGCCATGAAAAGGCAAAAAAGAGCCGGCTCCACAAGTTCGAGGCCGGCCAGCGGAGGACGAAAAAGGCGTCAACGTCAGGCGCGCAATGCGGTCACGGTTGCGACCCTCGCGGCAGCGGCCAGCACGGATTCCTCGCGCCGCGCGGCCCTTTCGAAATAAATCTTCAGATGATCGAGCCATGTGCGCACTTTCGCGTCGAGGAATTGACGCGACGGAAAGAGCGCATACAGCGTAAGCGGCTGCAGGCGGTAGTGCGGCAACACGCGCACGAGACGCCCGGCGCTGATCGCTTCAACCGCTACATGCAGCGGCAGCGCGCCGATCCCCATGCCGAGTTCGAGCGCCGAAGCAGCCGATTCGAGCGTGTTCACGCAGAACGCCGGTTTCATCGTCACGCTTACGGAGGCGTCGTTTGTGTCGATGAGCGCGAGGTCGACGGATTCCGTGAACGCCGGCGCGAAGCTCACGAACGGATGGGCTTCGAGATCGAACGGCGTCTCGACGTCTGCATCGCGTCGCAGATAACCCGGGGCCGCGCACAGCACGCTGTAGGTCTCGCGCAGATTCACGCCGATAAACGACGAGTCGCGCAATGCGGGCATCGCGACGATCGCGGTGTCGAAGCCGTCTTCGAGCAGGTCGGTGCCTTCGTCGGAGAGCGACAGCGCAACCTGAACGTGCGGATATTGCTGCCGGTACTGGCCGATCGCCGGCACCAGATAATGCCGGCCGATCGCGGGGGATGCATGAACGTGCAGCCGGCCGGCCGGCTGAAGATGCACGGCGCGCGCTTCGGCTTCGGCTTCGTCGATTGAAGCCAGGATCGCGCGGCAGCGGCCCAGATAGCGCTTGCCCGCCTGGGTCAGCGCGATCTGGCGCGTCGTGCGATGCAGCAGACGCGTTTCCAGATGCTGCTCCAGCTCGGTGATGAGCCTTGAAGCAACACCGATACTCATCGTCAGTGAACGGGCGGCGGACGTGAAGCTCAGGTCCTCCGCGACGCGCACGAAGAGTCGCATGTTCCGGTATAGATCCATCGAGGGTTGCCTCGGAAAACGTGCGGGAGCACACGCACCCCCGCACGGCTGCTGCCTGCTACTTTTCGCAGTAGTTCGCGAACGCGGGATAAAGACGGACTTCTTCGCGGGTCATGCGCTGGCGCAGCTGGGAAACGGTGCGTCCCAGATGCCGTGCGTAATCGAGACCGGATCCGCCGTTCGCATAGGCGTCGAAGAATCCGTTCACGTCCGCGGTGATGTCGCGCATCTCCGCCGAATACGTCGCGCCGAGTTCGCGCGTCTCCTCATGGCGCTGCATGACCGGGTACAGCTGCGTGTCTTCCCGCTTCAGATGCGCCAGTACGAGAGCACGGGCCTGAATCAGTTTCTTTTTGCCGTCCTCGCTGGAAATGCCCAGTTTCTGGCATTCGTCCAGTACCTTGAAGATGGCTTCGTGATCGCGCCGCAGGGTGTCGGTGAAAGACATGTTTCGTTACCGTTGTGATTGAACAGGGCTTAGTCGAGTACCGATGCCGGGCCGAAGAATTCATAACGGCTCTGCGTTTCAGGCACGCCCAGTTCCTTCAGGTGCTTCTTGACTGCCTTCATGAAACCGACCGGCCCGAGGAAATACGCATCCACGTCGCGCGTTTCCGGCAGCCATTCGTTCAGGCGGTCCTGGTCGAGCAGCCCGTATGCGTGCGCTTCTGCGTCGCCCTGACGTTGATGCTCGTAGCAATAGAACGCGTTCAGTTGCGGATGGCGTCCGGCGAGATCGTCGATCCAGTCGCGAAACGCATGCGCGCCGCCGTGACGGGCCGAGTGAATGAAGTGCACCGGACGGTTCGTTTCGAGCGCGGCTTCGAGCATGGCGAGCGTCGGCGTGATGCCCACACCGCCGCTGATCAGCACGAGCGGCCTGTCGTTGTGTTCGAGCCTGAAAT
>CALFSF010000543.1 GCA_937917025.1 uncultured Paraburkholderia sp. | reverse complement strand
GAGCACGCCGCCGGGATCGACGCTTTCCACAACGCGGCCGCGGAAGGGCGAATCGATGCCATGGAAATACCAGTAGGGAACGCCATTGACCGCGGTGACCAACGCCGTCTCCGGGCCCATCAGGGTGGCGATCTGCGGTGCCGCGGCGGGTAGCGAATGAGCTTTGAGCGTGACGAACACGTAGTCCTGCACGCCGAGTTCGCGCGCGTCCTCGACGGCCTTCACGCGGACGGTGAAATCTTCCGATGGTGTAATCACCCGCAGACCGTGTTCGCGGATCGCGTCGAGCGTCTGGCCGCGCGCCACCACGCTGACCTCGCACTGCCCCGCCCGAGCGAGATGACCGGCGATATATCCACCGATCGCGCCGGCTCCGAAAACGCACACTTTCAGCATAGACCTCTCTCTTGCCCGAATCATTGGATGCGACCTCATGTCAACGCGTATAACCGGCAGGCGCGCAGGAGGCCGAACGATCAGCAAAAGATACGGTGCGGCACAGCGATTGAGGAAATACTAAAAAATGATGATTCGAGCGTATCGGCGTATAGCTCGCTCGAACGTCCAGCCCGATGCTGCCGGCCCGGCATCACGGCGTCCCAATGGAAGATAGGACGTGAGCGCCATACGTAGCAGCGAATCAGTCTGAAGTTATCGGTCCCGTGGGACTGAGACGATCCGTAAAGTATGAGAGATGAATGCTTATGGAACATCTTGTGGTGTTTCGATATCTTATGGAACACCAGATCGGCAGCGCCTTTAGTCCGACGGCAAGCCGGACACAAAATATGCCTGCATACGGGCAAAAAAGGAGACAGGCATGGGCAAACTCACCAACCGAGTCGTGATCGTGACGGGCGCAGCGCAAGGCATGGGCCGGGCAATCGCGATCGAGGCTGCCCGTCAGGGGGCCGCGTGGGTCACTGTTGCTGATCTGCAGGAAGACAAGGGCACGGCGACGGCGGAAGCAGTAAAGGACGCCGGTGCGAAATCCCTGTTCATCAAAACCGACCTGTCGAAGGCGGATTCGATCCGTCACATGATCGAAGAAACGGTTGCCCAGGCAGGCGGCATCGACGTGCTGGTGAACAACGCCGGCGTCACCGACGACGGACTAACCGGCCGCGCTCCCACGATCGAAGATCTGCCGGAAGAAGTCTGGGACACCGTGATGAACGTCAATCTGAAAGCAATGTGGCTGGCGTCGAAATTCGCTGCGCCATTTCTGCGCAAGTCGACGTACAGTCCGGCGATTGTCAACGGCGCCTCGGTTGCGAGCACAGTCGCCTATCCAGGTTTGCCCGCGTATGCGGCCAGCAAAGGCGGTGTCGTGATGCTAACGAAAGCCATCGCGCTCGATCTGGCCGACGCCGGTATTCGCTGCAACGCCTATGTTCCGGGCGCAATCGACACGCCGATGCTCAGCCGGAGCCTCGCCCACGCGCCGGACCCCGAGAAGGCCCGTGCCCGCCTGTGGGGCACACATCTGATCAAACGGCTCGGCTTACCGGAGGAAGTTGCTCGCCTCGTGTGTTTCCTCGCCTCCGACGAAGCGTCTTTCTCTACGGGCAGCATGTTTGGGGTCGACGCGGGCACGCTGGCGTGGCGCGGTGTGCACTGACGTCACGCAGATGCCGATCAGGATGAATTTCGCCTCTTTGCTGCGTCTCATCAGCCTGGCGTTTTACATGACAGACTCAGGTCGCGTGGCATTCGATCCGACGCTCGTGAGCGAATATGCAGCTGCTCTCTCCGCGGCCTGCGCCTCCGTCAGCCAGCGATACGACTTCTAAGAAGGAGTGCGGTTATGAACATGCGTCAGCTTCAATACTTCCTGGCAGTGGCGGCAGAATTGAACTTCACCCGAGCGTCCGAGCGCGTCAACATCGCGCAGCCCGCCTTGAGCGCACAAATCATTTCACTCGAAGACGAACTCGGCACCGCGCTTTTCACGCGTGAAAAACGCAAGGTGCTGTTGACGCCGGCCGGTGAGATTCTGGTTGAGCACGCACAACGCGTGCTCAACACTGCGTCGGCCGCCATTGCCGCAGTGCGCGCTTCGGGACGCGGCGCCCGGGCGCATCTCATTGTCGGGTCGATCTATACCGCGATCTACTGCTTCCTGCCGAACACGCTACGCCTGTTCAAGGCGCTCGCACCCGACTCTGATGTCAGCCTTCAGGAAATGACCATTTCCCAGCAGATTTCCGCACTGAAGGAAGGCGCGATCGAAGTCGGCCTGGTGCGCGGCCACGTCTACGACCACAACATCGTGACCGAATTGCTGTATCGCGAATTGCTGGTGGTTGCAGTCCCGGCCGGCAGCGAATACGACGTACCCGGCCCCGTCAATCTGCGCGAGCTCGCTGCCTGGCCGTTGATTGCGGTCGCGCGCGGCACCGCAACGGAGCGGGGTTACGGCGACCGCATTCTCGACATTTTCGAAGACGAGAACCTGAAGCCGACTATCGCCAAGGAAGCGCACGACATGCATACATCCGCATGTCTCGTGGCAGCCGGCGTTGGTGTCGCGGTTGTGCCAGCGGTAATGCAGTTGATGCAGCCGCTCGGTGTCGCATATCGTCCGTTGAACGCCGAAACGCCAGGCGTATCGCTCTCGCTCGCCTGGCATAAGGATCGCGTGCCGCCATTACTCAGCGCATGGAGGGAGGCCGCGCGTGCCAATGCGGCCGAACTGACCGCCCGGCATCCACAATACTTCCTCGACACCTCGCGGCCGGATTTGATCGAACAGGCCGCCTGACATCAGGGTTCCTGTTCGAGCCAACGGGCCAGCGCATCGCTGTGCTCGCCGAGCAGCGGTGCGCCCTCCACATCCTTTGATGCTGCACCATGAAATCGGACTGGCGCGCGCATTTCCAGGTAGTCACCTTCCGTCGCGTGCGTCTTGCGCCGGAAAAACCCGACGGCCCGCAAATGCGGATCGTCGAATACATCGTTCAGGTCCGCGACCTGGGCTGCGGGAATATCGTGTTCTGCCATTAGCTCAAGCCAGTAACGCAGCGGCTTTTGCGCGACAACCCTTGCCAGTTCCGCCTGCATACGGTCCAATCCGTTGAAACGCTCACGCACGCTGGTCAGCCCTTCGCGTTGCAGAAAGCCGGCGTTGCCGGTAACCTCGAAAAAACGCACCCAGCGCGCATCGGTGTACGGCGCGATCGACAGGTAGCCGTCCAGGCACTTCACAGGCTGGCGCAACGGATCGAGTTGACGCGGATAACCGGCCGTATCATTGGGCGGCACGAACGCGCGTCCATACAGATGATCCTGCAAAAGGAAATGCGTGAAGCTTTCGAACATCGGCACTTCTACGGCTTGCCCGAGTCCGGTCCGTTCGCGATGCAGCAGCGCGCCGAGCACCGCGTAGGTGGCATGCAGGCCGGCAACCTTGTCGGCCATGGCCATCGGCAGGAAGCGGGGGGCGGGATTGCCGTCGGTACGCGGCAACAGGCTGGCCGCGCCAGAGGCGGCCTGGATGATGTCATCGTAAGCCGGCTTGCCCGCGAGGGGTCCCCCTTCACCGAAGCCCGAGCAATGTACCCAGATCAGATCGGGGCGGATCGCTGTAGCCGCTTCGTAGTTCAACCCCAGTCGTTCCATCGCGTCGCTGCGCAAATTGTGAATGAACACGTCGCTGCGTTTTACAAGGCGCCGCAACGCAGCGACTCCACGCGGCGTCTTAAGATCCCAGACCACCGAGCGCTTGCCGCGGTTCAACGTCATATGCGCAGGGCCCATGCCACGCGTCGCCACCGGTCGTCCCACGCGTCTGATTTCATCGCCAGTACATGACTCGATCTTGATGACTTCGGCACCCATTTCTGAGAGCGTCGCCGTGCAATATGGGCCAAAGATCACCGACGTCATGTCGAGTATGCGGATGCCGTCGAGTATCGGAGTCGCCTTTGTCATGGTTGTCTGCCGAGTGTCTCTCGTTGTGCGCCCTCAGGCCGTCACCCGGGCGGTCAACAGGGACTTGAGATCGAACGCCGGATCCGCGGCCTGAGCGCGCGACGGACTGATTCGCCGCTGCAGCAGCCGACGTGCGGCCATGTGGTCCGCTGGACAGTTGAGCGATTCAACGCCCGTAAGCCGACCCTGCCGGTAACGAAATACCGAGAATGCCCCCGCTGCGGGATCGCCGCGCAGTACGCTTGCATCGAGCCTGCGCGCGACGCCCGCAATCTGCAGCCGCATGCCGCCCTGGTCACTCCAGAATATGGGCACCTGATCATAGGGCGGCGCGTCGACCATTCCAGCAATGCGACGCGCCACGTAGCACGCCTGGTCGACTGCGTTCTGAACCGATTCGAGCCGTAGCAGATCCCCATCGTCGAAAGCATACGGGAACGCCGCGCAATCGCCGATGGCGGAAATCGCAAGATCGCTGGTGCGCAGTTGTTCGTCGACGATGAAGCCGTTGAATACCTTGAGGCCACACGCGAGGCCCAGTTCACTGTTCGGCACCACGCCGATCGCGATCAGCACGAGATCGGCCTGGAGCTGGCTGCCGTCAGCCAGCTTTACCGCGCTGACCCGACCGTCTTGCGAGCAGATGGCATCGACACGCGCACTCAACGAAAAATTCACGCCCGACTCGCGGAGCTGCCGCAGACATGCCTCGGACATCTCCGCGGATATCGCGCGCTGCATCACGCGCTCAACCGACTCGACGACATGCACGTCGCAACCCTGCGCTTTCGCCACGCTAGCCACTTCGAGTCCGAGAAAGCCCGCGCCGATCACGACGACGCGACGCGAGTCGCACAAGCTCGACGTGAGCGCCGCCGCATCGGCCACGGTACGCAGCGAGAACACGCCTTGCACCGGCTTGCCCAGAGCGGGCAGTGTCCGGTTGCGTGCACCTGTCGCGAGAATCAGGTGGTCGTATTCCAGCACTCGCCCCGACGATAACCTCACACGTTTTCCATGTGGCTCGATCGCATCGACGTGCGCATCGGACAGGTACTCGATGCGCTGTTCATCGAACCACGGCGCGGTTTCCAGATGCAGTTCGTCGTCGGCGAGACCGCAGCCCAGATACGACTTGGACAGCGGCGGCCTCTGGTACGGCAACCCCTGCTCGTTGCCGATCAGCTGGATCGCGCCGGCATAGCCCTCTGTACGCAACATGCTCGCTGCCTGAACACCGGCCTGGCCCGCGCCGACGATGACGATCGAACGCGGTGTCATGGTCATTGCGCGTTCCCGTGGGGCTCGGCATTGTCTGCGACCTTCTCGACCTTGATCGCTTTCGACGGGCATTTGCGCGACGCGCCCAATACTTTCTCGTAGAGCGCCTCATCCGGCGACGCCTGCAACAACTTGACGACACCGTCCTCGTCGCGCTGATCGAACACCTCGCTGGTCGACAATACGCACAGTCCCGCACCCACACACACGCTTTGATCCACCGACACCCGCAGCCTGAAGCTGTTATTCGACATGCCATCCTCCTCCGTCCGGACGCGCCGGATCAACTGATATTCACCAGGTCACCGGCAAGGCTTCGAGCCCCTGCACGAAGTGATCGCCCTTACCCATGACCTGTTCCAACGGAACAGCAAAGCGTAGCGTTGGAATCCGCTGGAACAACGTGGCGAACACCACTTGCAACTCGACGCGCGCCAACGGCTGTCCGAGACATTGGTGAATGCCGTAACTGAA
>CALFSF010000542.1 GCA_937917025.1 uncultured Paraburkholderia sp. | reverse complement strand
CCGCCGCATCGGGCTTTGGCTTCACCGGCGCGCCTGGAGGCGGCGGCAGCGGCGTATAGCCCGCCGCGACCCGGGTCGGCGTGGCGACGTCCGGCGCTGGCGACGCGTCGCCGATGACCGGTGCCGACGCGTCGGCCGTGGCCGACGCCGCCGCTTCGATGGCGGCCGCCTCCGCGCCCGGCTTCGCGCGGTCGACGAGGTAATAGTCGAGCACGCGGCGCGCGATCGGACCCGCCACCTGCGCACCCCAGCCGCCGTTTTCGACGATCAGCGCCACGGCGATGCGCGGATGATCGGCCGGCGCGAACGCGATAAAGAGCGCATGGTCGCGCAGATGTTCGGCGAGCGCGTGACCGTGGTATTTCGCGCCCTGCAGCGAGAACACCTGGGCCGTGCCGGTCTTGCCGGCCGCCAGATACGCCGCGTTGCGGAACACCTGATATGCGGTGCCCGACGGATTCGTCGTCACGTTTTCCATCCCTCGCTTGACGACGTCGATGTCCTGCTGCGCGACGTTGATGCGGCCATCGTCCTTCGGCACCGTCAGGCGCGTGGCGTGCGTGATCGGGTTCTCGATCTCTTTCACGAGGTGAGGCTTCATCAGCACGCCGTTGTTGGCGAGCGTCGCGGTGGCGTGCGCGAGTTGCAGGATCGTGAACGAGTTGTAGCCCTGGCCGATGCCGAGACTGATCGTTTCGCCTTCATACCAGCGCTGCTGTTCCGGCTTGCGATACGCCTTGCGCTTCCATTCGGTCGAAGGCAGGATGCCGCGCGCCTCGCCGGCGATGTCGATGCCGGTGATCTGCCCGAAGCCCCACGGCTTCATGAAATTGGCGATCGCGTTGACGCCCAGATCATGCGCGAGCATATAAAAGTAGGTGTCGTTCGACACCATGATCGCGCGGTTCATGTCGATCCAGCCCTGGCCTTGCGGCACGTCGTTGCGGAACGTGTGGCCGGCGAACGTGTACGAACCCGGATCCTGGAAACCCCAGCCCGGCGTGCGCTTGTGCAGCGTGAGCGCGGCGAGCGCCATGAACGGCTTGTACGTCGACCCCGGCGGATACGTGCCGTGTAATGGACGGTTCAGCAAC
The DNA here is from genome assembly GCA_937917025.1 of uncultured Paraburkholderia sp. GTDB lineage: Bacteria > Pseudomonadota > Gammaproteobacteria > Burkholderiales > Burkholderiaceae > Paraburkholderia. The sequence continues at coordinate 3,149 of CALFSF010000542.1, read as the reverse complement.
GGGTGATCCGGCGAATTGTTCAGCTCGTCCCAGGTCTGCTGGTCGATGCCGTCGACGAACGAGTTCGGATCGAAACTCGGCGCCGACACGAATGCGAGCACGTCGCCCGTCGCCGGCTCGATGGCGACGAGTGCGCCGCGCCGGCCCGCGAACGCCTGCTCCGCGACCTGCTGCAGACCGATATCCAGCGACAGCACGAGGTTGTTGCCCGGCGTCGCCTGGGTACGCGACAGCGTGCGGACCGGACGGCCGCCGGCGGTCACTTCCACTTCCTCGAAACCCGTCAGGCCGTGCAGCTCGGTCTCGTAGCTCTGCTCGACGCCGATCTTGCCGATGTAGTCCGTGCCCTTGTAGTTGTTGGCGTCGAGGCGCGGATCGTAGTGGTCGGAATCGGTATCGTTCTGGTCGCTGATGTCGTCGATGCGTTCCTGGTCGCGCTGCGAGATGCGCCCGATGTAGCCGATCACGTGCGCCGCCGTCGGGCCGAGCGGATATTGGCGGAACAGGCGCGCGCGCACTTCGACGCCCGGAAAACGGAACCGTTGCGCGGTGAAACGCGCGACTTCCTCGTCGGTGAGGCGCGTGCGGATCGGCAGGCTCTCGAAGTTCTTCGAATCTTCCTGCAGCTTCTTGAAGCGGCGACGGTCGCGTGCATCGATCGTGATGACCGTCGAAAGACTGTCGATGACGTTGTCCAGCGAGTCGTTCAGCTTCGACGGGGTGATTTCGAGCGTGTAGGCCGAATAGTTCTTCGCCAGCACGATGCCGTTACGGTCGGTGATGATGCCGCGGTTCGGCACGATCGGCGCGACGGAAATACGGTTTTCGTCGGCTTGCAGCGAATATTTGCTGTAGTGCCACACCTGCAGGTACAGGAAACGGAAGCCGATCAGCCCGAAGCAGACGAACACGAACAGGCCCGCCGCGGCGACCCGCAGGCGGAACTTCGAAAGCTGCTGTTGTGTGTCGTTGAATTCGGTCATGCGTGTGTGCGATGGGCCGGCGTGCGGCCTTCAGGAAAAGCGTGCCCGCGGACGATGGCGGACGGAAAATCCAGACGTGGCGCGTCGCTCGGGCGGGACGAATGCGTGTTCAATCGGGCTCCCGACGCGTGGTGCGGCCTAGATGGGCCGGGTATCGTCCGGATCGGCGGGGCGGCGCTGCGGCATCAACAACAATACGCTTGCGATGGGCCAAAGTGCAGCTTCGACGAAGCCGTCGATCAGATAACCCCATCCCGGGAACGCGGCGCCCGTCAAAAGACGGATCACGAACGGCACGATCTGCGCACCGACCAGCAGCGGCATGACCGCGAACGCCTGAATGCCGATCGACATCCACAGCACGCGGCGGTGAATCGTGATCGCGCCATACGACAGCACGGTATAGGCGAGCGCGTGTTCGCCGAGCAGGCTCGCGTTGTGCACGTCCATCAACAGGCCGAGGAAAAACGCGATGCCCATGCCGACCTTGCGCGGCTGGTGGACGTTCCAGAACAGCAGCACCAGCGCGACGAAGTCGGGCACGCCGATCATCCGTCCCCACGGCATCAGGTTCAGCAGGAAAGCGGCGGCGAGACTGAACGCGATGAAGTACGGATTGACCGGCTGCAGGATGTATTGCGGGCGGTTCATGGCTTCGTCCCCTGCGCGCTCTTGTCGGCCTTTTCAGCCCTTTCGCCTTTCCTGGCACCAGAGGTTGCCGAAGCCGGTTGCGCGGCCCGGGCGGTTTTCCCGGCGGCGCGGACGGCGGGTTTTTCAGCCGGTTTTTCCGCGGCTTTCTCCGCGCTTTTTTCAGCGGTTTTTTCCGGTGCTTTCACGGCGCTCGTGCCCTTTTCCACGCCCTTTTCCGCGGCCTTGTCGGTCGGCTTTGCGTTGCGCTTCGCCTTCGCTTCTTTTGCGGCGGCGACGGGGTCGGGTTCCGCCGGACGCGGCGGAACGTCGTTCACGTAATGCAGCACGAGCAACTGACGCGCGCCGCGCACCTGCGCGATCGGCACGCAGATCACGCGGGCGAACGCGGTGTCCGCCTGCTTGTCGACGCGCACCACTTTCGCAACCGGGAGACCGGGCGGATACACGCCGTCGAGGCCGCTCGTGACCAGTTCGTCGCCGGCCAGCACGTCGGCGCTGATCGGCACAAAGCGCAGATCGAGCGAATCGCCCTTCGGCGTGCCGTAGATCACGCTGCGCAGGCCCGTACGCACGATCTGCACGGGCACCGCCTGATCCTTGTCGGTGAGCAGCGTGACTTCCGACTGCAGCGGGAACACGCGCGTGACCTGCCCGATGACGCCGTCTTCGTTGACGACCGGCGAACCGTCGGTCACGCCTTGCTGCGAGCCGCGCCCGATCACGATCTTCTGCGTAAACGGGTCGCGCGTGTCGTACTCGATTTCGGCCGGCGTGGATTGCGTGCTGCTGCGCTGGGACAGTTCGAGCAGTGCGCGCAGATGGTTGTTTTCGGCGCCGAGCGCGGCGGCCAGGTTGGCCTGTTGCGACAGCTGGAGGTTTTTCGCGCGCAACCGGTCGTTCTCGCTGCGCAGCGTGGTGCTGCTCACGGCGAGGTCGGCTGCGCCCATGAACAGGTCGCGCGGCACGAGCGCCGCGCGTTGCAACGGATAAAGGCCCGCGCCGAGCACGCCGCGAACGATCTCGAGGGTGCTAAAGCGTGCATCGGAGATCAGCAGCGCGAGCGCCAGCACGACGAAGAAGACCAGCCGTGCGAGTGCCGACGGGCCTTGTCTGAACAGAGGCGGCGGACTGTATTCCATGGTCGGCGCCGGGGGCGTGAGCGTGTTGGGTGAGACTGCGGCGCGTCAGATCGGCGCCTGGCGGGTGGCGACGGCGGCTGGCAAGGCCAGCCGGCAGGTCCGCGCCACTTTCATCAATTTAAACTCGCTTACTCGTAGGAGAAGATGCTGCCGAGCTTGTCCATGCGCTCGAGCGCCATGCCCGAGCCGCGCACGACGCACGTCAGCGGGTCTTCGGCGACGAGCACCGGCAGGCCGGTTTCTTCCGCGAGCAGACGGTCGAGATCGCGCAGCAGCGCGCCGCCGCCCGTCAGCATCATGCCGCGTTCGGCGATGTCGGCGCCGAGTTCCGGCGGCGTCTGTTCCAGCGCGATCTTCACCGACGACACGATCTGGT
>CALFSF010000541.1 GCA_937917025.1 uncultured Paraburkholderia sp. | reverse complement strand
GGGTTGGGTCCGCGCGCACGTTGCGCGGCGGGCGGTTTCACGCGGCAAAGGAGGTGCTTTTGTTGTCCAGAATGCGTGTCGATCTCGACGTGATCCGGCGTCTTGCGCAATTCGCCGCGCAACGCAGCAGCGAAGACCGTATTCCGCAGGTGGCCGGCAGCCTCACGTTCACGACGATGCTCGCGATTGTTCCGCTCGCGACGGTCGCGTTCGCGCTCTTCACCGCATTTCCGATTTTTGCGTCGTTCCAGGTGTCGCTGCAGGATTTCCTCGCCGACCATCTGATGCCCGCGCAGATCAACAACCAGATTTTCAACTGGCTGAACGAATTTGCGTCGAAGGCTAAAGGCCTGACGACGATGGGCATGATCTTCCTGTTCCTCACGTCGGTGATGACGATGATGACGGTCGAATCCGCCTTCAACGTGATCTGGCGCGTGCGCAAACCGCGACCTTTCGCGCAGCGTGTGCTGGTCTACTGGGCGATTCTCACGCTAAGCCCGCTGTTGATCGGCTTCAGCCTGTCGATTTCCTCCTATCTCTTCACGCAGTCGATGGCGTTCACGGGCGTGCAGCATATGTCGACCGTGATCGAATGGGCGCTGACCGGTGCGGCGTTGCCGCTCACCGCGCTCGCGTTCACGATGCTGTACGTCTATCTGCCGAACTGCCGGGTCGAATGGCGCGACGCGGTGGTCGGCGGCCTGTGCGCAGCGCTCGCCTTCGAACTCGCGAAACGCGGCTTCGGCTATTACATCCGGCGCATTCCCACGTACACGGCCGTCTACGGCGCGTTCGCCGCGCTGCCGATGTTCCTGCTCTGGATGTATCTCAGCTGGTTCGTCACGCTGGCGGGCGCGATGATCGCGTCGGCGTTGCCGGCAATCCGCACCGGCCAGTTCCACCGGCCGCAGTTTCCCGGCAGCGATCTGTTCGACGGTCTCGAACTGCTGGCACGGCTCTCGGAAGCGCGTGAAGCCGGCAAGCCGGGCTATACGATCCAGCAGCTCGCGCGCATGCTTCGTCGCGATATGGATACGACCATCCGTATCACGCGCGAGCTGGAAAACCGCGAGTGGATTGCACACCTCGAAGAAAACGGCGCGCAGCCGCGCTTTCTGCTGCTGGCGAATCCGAACCAGATTGCCGTCGCGGACCTGTTCGCGATGTTCGTGATCGACCGCCCGGAACTGGAATACCAGTTGAATCTCGATTCGACGCGCGTGGACGGCGCATCGCTGCTCGCCGCGCTCGATAACGACAAGCTCGACATTTCGCTCGCTTCGCTGCTGGTGACGCGGGCCGCCGCACGCGCGGCCGACGGCGCCGAGGACGACGCGCGGCGGCGAGCGATGCCGCATCAGACGGCGTAGCCGGGCAGGCGCGGCGGCGATTCAGGCCAGAACGGGGAGCGCGCCGCTCGCTGTCCTGCGATGCCGCTAAAGCGGGATTTTTCCGGTGCAGATGTCCCTGAACATCACCCAGTCGCCCATCAGGCTATATATCGGATGCCGGAAGGTGGCGGGGCGGTTCTTCTCGAAGAAGAAATGTCCGATCCACGCGCAGCCATAGCCGCAGACGACGGCCGCCGGCAGCCATACCCAGCCGCCGGTGGCGAGCGCCATCGCAAGAAAGCCGATCACACCCAGCGAGCCCACGAAATGCAGCCGGCGCGACACCGGGTGACGATGCTCTTCCAGGTAGAACGGATAGAACTCCGCGAAACTCGCGAAGTGACCGGTATGAGTGGTGTGCGCCATCATCGCCTCCGTTTCTTCCATGCCCGGCCGGTACACGCCGCGTGCGCCATGCACGTGCTGCCGGGTGACTGAATTCATTGTGCTGCTATCGGATCAAGGGCGCAACCTGGCCTTCCGGCCGATGGTGCGCACCGGTGCGATTCGCTATCGTGGTGGCTGTCGGCAGGTTCAGGAAGTCGCGGCGGGGCGGGAGGCGAACGTGAACAGGGCGTCGAGCGTTGCGTCCGGTTGCTCGGACATCAGCGCGTGCCCCGCGTCCAGCGTGACGGTATCGGCGGCGACACCGGCGTGCGCAAACGCGTCGGCGAGCGCCCGCGCAGCGCGTGGCGGGGTCATGGCGTCGCGCTGGCCGACGATCAACCGCACGGGGCATCGCACCTGCGCGGCGCGGGCGATGCCTTCCGTATAGCTGTTGCACGCGCTGAAGTCCGTGTGAAAGAGGCGAGGCTCGCCGGTGGCGGCAACGCGCTCCATCAGCCGCTGGTTCATCCCGTGCAGCCAGAAGCCCGGGGCCGGGCACGAGGGCTTGGCGGCGATGGTCGAGTGCGACCACTGGTTGACCATCGCGATGGCGTCGGGCTCGCGGTTCGCCGCCGCGTCGAGCAGGGCGTCGGAAACGGCCATGGGCGCGGCGGTGGCGAGCAGCGCGAGATGGCTCGCGCGCTCGGGGTAACGCGCGGCGAAATCGAGCGCGATGAGCGAGCCCATGCTGTGGCCGGCACAGAACGCGCGCGCGACACCCGCCGCGTCGAGCAGCGCGGCCAGCCAGTCGGCCATCGCGCCGATGTCGGGCAACGCCGGCCCGCGGCTGCGGTGGTGCCCTGGCAGGTCGACCGCCAGCACGCCGAACCCGTGGTGCGCGAAGTAGCGGCTTTGCAGCGCCCATACGCTGTGGTCGTGCTCGGCGCCGTGAATGAACACGGCCGTCGGGAGCGCCGGATCGAACGGCTTGCCGCCGGTGTAGGCGTACGCGGGCTGGCCGTGAACGTCGAGAATCATGCGGACTCCTTGCGCGCGCCGTCTTCTTTGGGTGCGGTTGTCGCCTGGTTGTTCGCCGTGCCCTTCGTGGCGCCCGTGCCGGCGGATTTCTGCGACGCCTTCAGCGCGCGCTTGAGGTCGTCGATCAGGTCGTCGGGATCTTCGAGGCCGATCGACAGCCGGATCGTGCCTTCGGCGATTCCGGCGGCGGCCAGCGCGGCGGCGTCCATGCGGAAATGCGTCGTCGACGCGGGATGGATGACGAGCGAGCGCGCGTCGCCGACGTTCGCGAGGTGCGAGAAGAGGGAAAGGGTTTCGATGAACCGGCGCCCGGCGGCGCGGTCGCCCTGCAGGTTGAAGCTGAATACCGCGCCCGCGCCACGCGGCAAAAGACGCTTCGCGAGCGCGTGGTCCGGATGCGATTCCAGTTCCGGATACGCGACGGATTGCACCGCGGCGTGGCCGGCCAGAAACGCGACCACCTTGCGCGTGTTCGCGACGTGGCGCTCCATGCGCAGCGGCAGCGTCTCGATGCCCTGCAGCAGCTGCCAGGCGGCCTGTGGATGCAGGCACGCGCCGAAGTCGCGCAGGCCCTCCCGGCGGGCGCGCAGCAGGAACGGCGCGACGGTGCTTTCCTCGGCGAACACCATGCCGTGAAAGCCTTCGTAGGGTTCGGTCAATTCGGGAAAGCGTCCGGACGCCTCGAAGTCGAATGTGCCGCCATCGACCAGCACGCCGCCGATCGTCGTGCCGTGTCCGCCGAGAAACTTGGTCGCCGAGTGGTAGACGTAGTCGGCGCCGAGGTCGAACGGCTTGATGAGGTACGGCGTCGTGAACGTCGAATCGACGAGCAACGGCACGCGGTGCGCGTGGGCGATGCTCGCGACCGCCGCGATATCGAGCACGTCGAGGCCCGGATTGCCGAGCGTTTCGCCAAACAGCAGCCGCGTATTCGGGCGCAGCGCGGCCCGCCAGGCGTCGAGGTCGCCCGGTTTGACGAACGTCGTCTCGATGCCGAAACGCCGCAGCGTGTAGTGCAGCAGGTTGTGCGAGCCGCCGTAAAGCGCGCTGGACGCCACGATGTGGGAGCCGGCGCCCATCAGCGTGACGATCGCAAGGTGCAGGGCGGCCTGGCCGCTGGCGGTGCCGATCGCGCCGGCACCGTTCTCCAGCGCGGCGACGCGCTCCTCGAAGACGGCGACGGTCGGGTTCGACATCCGCGAATACACGTGGCCGGCGCGCTCCATGTTGAAGAGCGATGCGGCGTGGTCGGCGTCGCGGAACGAAAACGAGGTGGTCTGGTAGATCGGCGTGGCGCGGGCGCCGGTCGTCGGGTCGGGAGCGGCACCGGCGTGCAGCGCGAGCGTGTCGAAACGGTTGGCGGACATCGTGAGCGGCGGAGCCACGGGTGGCCCGGCGAAGGATGAAAGTGGGGGCCATCGTATCACCGGGGCCCGGGCGCGTCCGCATGCGGTTTGCCCGCTTTCCTTTTGCACCCCTTTCCGCTAGGATCGAAAGTCAGTCAGGCTTTAAGGCATCACAGGAGACAATCATGCGAGTCAGCGACATTCTCAAGGTCAAGGGCAATACGCTTTTCACCGTCACGCCCGATACCGCGCTGAGCGAAGCAGTCAACACCATGGCCGAGCACGACATTGGCTCGCTGGTCGTCATGGAATACGGCGATCTGGTCGGCATGCTGACCTTCCGCGAAATCATCCTGACGCTGCGCCAGAACGGCGGCAGCGTCGGCACGTCGACGATCCGCAAGATCATGGACGACCATCCGCTCACCTGCACGCCGGAAACGGATGTGAACGAAGTCCGCCGCATGATGCTCGAGCATCACGTTCGCTATCTGCCGGTGCTCGAAAGTCGCACGCTGATGGGCGTGATCTCGTTCTACGACGTCGCGAAGGCGGTCGTCGAGGAGCAGGGTTTCGAAAACCGCATGCTGAAGGCGTATATCCGCGACTGGCCCGAGCAGGAGCCGGAACAGACGCGTTGAGCGCTCGCCGTGGCGGGCGGCGCGGATCGTCGCCCGCATTCAATGCGTCGCTGCGGTAAAGATGGAACCTGAGCAGAAAGCGCGCGCGAAAGCGTGCGCTTTTTTTGTGTCCGCGCGGGGCGCGCGTCGCCCTTGCTTCACGTCCTGATCACCGTTTTCATGAACGATCGTCCGTTACCCGGAGTCCGTCGCGCCAGCCGTCCAGGCGGGGAGCACGAATCGCAGTTTCGCCTGCTGCGGGAGCGCCGCTTCGCGCCGTTTTTCTGGACGCAGTTTCTCGGTGCGATGAACGACAACGTCTTCAAGATCGGCTTCTCGTCGCTGGTCACGTTTCAGACCGCCCGGTTTTCAGGTGTCGACGCGAAGACGGCCGCGTTTCTGATTTCGGCCGTGTTTATCCTGCCGTTTGTCCTCTTCTCGGCCACCTCGGGCCAGATCGCCGACAAGTACGACAAGGCGATGCTCACGCGCTTCGTGAAGACGTTCGAGATCGGCGTGATGCTGATCGGCGGGGCGGGATTCGTGCTTCACAGCGCGGCGCTGCTGTATGTCTGCACGTTCCTGATGGGCGTCCATTCCACGCTGTTCGGGCCGGTGAAATACGCGTATCTGCCGCAGCATCTGTCGAAGCAGGAACTCGTCGGCGGCAACGGGATGGTCGAGATGGGCACGTTCGTCGCGATCCTGATCGGAACGATCGTCGGCGGAGCGGCCGCGGGCTTTGTCGAACACGGCGCCGTGGTGCTCGCGTGCGGGTGCGTGGCGATTGCGCTGGTCGGGCGGCTCGTATCGGGTGCCGTGCCGGAGTCGGCCGCGCCGCATCCGGAACTGCGCATCAACTGGAATCCGGTCAGCGAAACGTGGCGCAATCTGAAACTCGCCCGCGAAAACCGCACGGTGTTCCTGAGTCTGCTCGGCATTTCGTGGTTGTGGTTCGTCGGCGCCACGTTTCTGTCGTCGTTTTTCACCTTCGCGAAGGACGTGCTCTCGGCAAATCCGGATGTCGTCACGGTGTTGCTCGGCACGTTTTCGATCGGCATCGGCACTGGCTCGCTGCTGTGCGAACGGCTGTCGAGACGCCGCATCGAGATCGGTCTCGTGCCGCCCGGCTCGATCGGCATGAGCGTGTTCGCCATCGACCTGTACTTCGCGAGCCACGCGCTTGCACCGGCCACGCATCTGCTGACGGTCGGCGAGTTTCTTTCGCTGCCGCCGCACTGGCGTATCCTCGCCGACCTTTTCCTGCTCGCGATGTTCGGCGGCTTCTATAGCGTGCCGCTCTACGCGTTGATCCAGAGCCGCTGCCAGCCCGGCCATCGCGCGCGCATCATCGCGGCGAACAATATCCTGAATTCGCTGTTCATGATCGTGTCGTCGCTGATGGCGGTTGCGCTGGGCGCGATGGGCGTCGGTATTCCCGGTCTCTTTCTCGTGACGGCGATACTCAATATCGTCGTCGCCACGTATATCTATTCGCTGGTGCCGGAGTTTCTGCTGCGCTTTGTCGCGTGGCTGCTGGTCCACACGTTTTATCGCATCCGCCTCGTGCACGCCGAACGTATTCCCGAAGAGGGCGGCGCGGTGCTCGTGTGCAATCACGTGAGCTATGTCGACGCGGTCGTCATCATGGCCGAGAGCCCGCGGCCGATCCGTTTCGTGATGGATTACCGGATTTTCCGCTCGCCGTTTGCCGGATGGCTGTTTCGTCAGGCGAAGGCGATCCCGATCGCACCCGCGCACGAGAACCCGGAGATGCTCACGCGCGCCTACGAGACCTGTGCGAAAGCGCTCGCCGAAGGCGATCTGGTGTGCATCTTTCCCGAAGGCAAGCTGACCCGTACGGGCGATCTGAATCCGTTCCGGCACGGCGTGAGCGAAATCATCCAGCGCACGCCAGTTCCAGTTATCCCGATGGCGTTGCGCGGGCTGTGGGGCAGCGTGTTTTCGCGGCACGCGGCCGCGCACCTGCCGCGGCCGGTCCGCAAGGGCGTGATGAGCCGTCTGACGCTCGCGGTCGGCGAACCGCTCGATCCGGCCATCGTGACGCCGGAAGGCTTGCAGCAGATCGTGACCGAGTTGCGCGGCGCGCGTAAATAGTCACAGCGCCACGGTCGTCGGGTTAGCGTTGCCTGACGGTCAGATCCGGCTACGCGTTTTCCGACGGTCCAAGGCATTCGTATACGGCCCGCGCCGCTCGCCGGAGGGCGCGCCCGGGCGGACGGGCTGGCATAATAGCGGCTTCCCCGCCTTTCTTTGGACGACGCTCATGTCCGGCAACACCCTTGGTACGCTTTTCACCGTCACGACCTTTGGCGAATCGCATGGTCCGGCAATCGGCTGTGTCATCGATGGCTGTCCGCCGGGAATGGCGCTGACTGAAGCCGATATCCAGTTCGAACTCGATCGCCGCAAGCCGGGCACGTCGCGCCACGTGACGCAGCGCCAGGAAGAGGACAAGGTCGAGATTCTCTCGGGCGTCTTCGAAGGCACGACCACCGGCGCGCCGATCGCGCTCCTGATCCGCAACACGGACCAGCGCAGCAAGGACTACGGCAACATCGCCGATACGTTCCGGCCAGGGCACGCCGACTACACCTACTGGCAGAAATACGGCATCCGCGACTATCGGGGCGGTGGCCGTTCGTCGGCGCGTCTGACGGCGCCGACGGTCGCGGCGGGTGCGGTCGCGAAGAAATGGCTGCGCGAGCGCTTCGGCACCGAGATTCGCGGCTACATGAGCGCGCTGGGCGAGATCGATGTGCCGTTCGTCGACTGGTCGCATGTGCGTGAGAATCCGTTCTTCGCGCCGAACGCCGACATCGTGCCGCAGCTCGAAGCCTATATGGACGCGCTGCGCAAGGATGGCGACTCGATCGGCGCACGTATCAACGTGGTGGCCTCAGGCGTGCCGGTGGGCCTCGGCGAGCCGCTCTTCGACCGTTTCGACGCCGACATCGCACACGCGATGATGGGCATCAACGCGGTGAAGGGCGTGGAGATCGGCGCGGGTTTCGCGAGCGTCGCGCAACGTGGCTCGGTGCATGGCGACGAACTGACGCCGGAAGGCTTCGTCGGCAATCATGCGGGCGGCGTGCTCGGCGGTATTTCGACCGGGCAGGATGTGACGGTTTCGATCGCGATCAAGCCGACGTCGAGTATTCGGACGCCGCGTCGCTCGATCGACAAGGCTGGGCAACCGGCTATCGTCGAAACGTTCGGACGTCACGATCCGTGCGTCGGCATCCGCGCGACGCCGATCGCCGAGGCGATGCTCGCGCTGGTGATGATCGATCATGCGCTGCGGCATCGCGCACAATGCGGCGATGTCGTCGTCGCCACGCCGAAGATCGCGGCAAGCGCGCCTTGAGGCGCTGACGTCGGCACGCGCTGCACAGCGCTTTTGTACGGCGAACGGCGCGAGCGCCGGAAAACAGAAAGCCCCGCTACCAAGCGGGGCTTTTTCAGTTCATCACAGCGCAGCCGGATCACATATTCGGATAATTCGGGCCACCACCGCCCTCGGGCGTGACCCAGACGATGTTCTGCGTCGGGTCCTTGATGTCGCACGTCTTGCAGTGCACGCAGTTCT
>CALFSF010000540.1 GCA_937917025.1 uncultured Paraburkholderia sp. | reverse complement strand
CTCGCCGACAGATGCACCTGCTGGCCGTTGAACGAATACGGCCGCTGGACGGCGGTCAAGAGGCGCCGCGCGAGCGCTTCGGCGGCAAGCGCGGCGTTCTGGTGCGTCGAGATCAGCGGCATCAGGATCGCGAACTCGTCGCTCGTGACGCGCGCGAGAATCTCGCCGCCGTTCATCATGTTCTGCAGGCGGCGCGCGGTTTCGCGCAGCATCTCGTCGCCGGCATCGTAGCCGAGCGCGCGGTTCACGCGCTGATAGTCGTCGATGTCGAGCAGCAGCAGTGCCGCGCTGGAGCCGTGTGTGTCGGCCTGCTGCTGGGCGTTCAGCAGCGCGGGCGTCAGGGCGGACTGGTTCGCGAGGCCGGTCAGCCGGTCGTGATGCAGCGCGTGATTGAGACGGTCCTCCGTCGCGCGCCAGGCCGAGACGTCGAAGCCGGCGATCGCGTAGCCTTCGACGCCGTCGTGCGTGTTGCGTACCACGCGCAGTTCGACCGCGACCGGGTAGGTCAGCGACTTCACGAGGTCGAGCGTGGTTTTTTCGATGGTGTTGCTGTCCCGGGCACGCGCGAGCAGCGCGTCGAGCTTCGCGATGTCGCCCGGGGCGACCAGATCGTGGAGCGTGATCGTCTGCAGGTACTCGCGGTGGTAGCCGATGAAGCGCAGGCTCGCGTCCGACACGTACAGGAACCTGAGACCGGCGTCGACATGGGCGAGGAAATCCACGGCGCCGACCGCGAGGGTCTCGCCGCCGGACGGCCGGCCGCCGGGGCCGGTGGGTTCCCTGTCCGCGCGCCGGCCAAGCATGCGTAACCGGTCGATGACCGTGCGCAGGGGGCCCCGGCGGGGCGCGATGACGCTGTTCGCTTCCATGTTTGTCGCTGGCAACCCGTATTCTCACTGGCTGGCGGACGACCGGTTCCGCCGTTTCCGGGAGCGCGGCTCAGAGGTACGAGCCCGCCCATCAGAACGGGATAACGACCCCGGCGCGGAAATCTTTAGCCGGAAGGGCAAAAAAGCAACGATCACCGGAAGCGCTTCCAGCGGCACTGTAATAATTTCCGCTTTCGATTACAGTAGCGGGAACGTCATCGAAGCGCCAAAGTGCCAGTAGAGGCACGAGGCAAGGGCAAGCAGATCGTGCGCGCCGCGGTCAAACAGCATTCCACCACCCGCCAGAGCCATGTCTGAACCGAGCGAGACCAGATCAACGCCCACGCGGGCCGGTACCGGCACGGCCGTGGGAACGCCGGACGGCGCCGTTGCGGCGTGCCAGTTCGCGTTCCTCGGCCGTCAGCCGATCCTCGACCGCTCGGGGGCGCTGTTCGCGTATGAGCTGCTGTTCCGCTCCGGCGAGCAGAACGTCGCGCAGGTCAGCAGCGACGACGAAGCCACCGCCCACGTCGTCGCCCGCACGATTGGCGGGCTCGGCGTGCCGGCCGTGCTTGGCGAGCATCGCGGTTATGTGAACATCGGCCGGGACCTGCTCTTCGACGACATCGTTCATCTGATGTCGCCCGAGCGTTTCGTGCTGGAGATCCTCGAGACTGTCCGGTTCGACGCGCGCGTGCTGAAGCGCCTCATCCAGTTGCGCCGCGCCGGCTTCCAGATCGCGCTCGACGACGTGGTCGAACTCTCCGATAGCCTCGTCAGGATCCTGCCGCACGCGGACATCGTGAAGATCGACTTTCTGCAGACCGACCGCGCGAAGCTGCCCGAACTCGTGGCCACGATCCGCCGGTTCGGCAAGACGCTGGTCGCGGAAAAAGTCGAGACGCGCGAAGACTTCGCGCTCGCCCGCGAACTGGGCTTCGATCTCTTCCAGGGGTATTTCTTCGCGCGGCCCCAGGTGCTGGCCGCGCCGCGTTCGCGTGCGTCGAGCGAAGCGCTGCTGCGGCTCCTCGCGCTGCTGTCGCGCGATCCCGACATCAACGAAATCGAACACGAGCTGAAGCGCAATCCGAGCGTCGTCGTGCAGCTGCTGCGGCTCGCCAATTCGAGCGCGTTCGGGCTCGGCCGCGAAATCTCCTCGCTGCGTCAGGCGATCACCGCAACCGGCACGCGACAGATCGCCCGCTGGACCCAGCTGCTGCTGTATGCGGACGGACGCGATCTGCCGTGGCGCTCCGATCCGCTCGTGCAGCTCGGCCGCACGCGTGCGCGCTTCATGGAACTGGCGGCCAGCCGGCTGCATCCCGCCAATGACCGGTTCGCCGATGCCGCGTTCATGATCGGCGTTTTTTCGCTCGTGCACGTGGTGGTCGATTCGACGCCGGAGAGCACGCTCGACCGGCTGGGTCTCGCGCCGCAGATTCGCGATGCCATCGTCAATTACGCGGGGCCGCTCGGCATGCTGTTGCGCATCGCCGAGGCGATCGAGCAGGGTCTCGACGCGGATGCGATCGTACGCGAGACGCCGCTGCCGGAATTCGCCGGGCTCACGCCCGAAGTGCTCGCTGAATTGAGCCTCGCTGCAGCATCGTGGCCAGACGGGCATACTGACGGCTAGCGCAGCTTAGCCGGCAGGCGGGCTGTTTGTCGTCAGTCGCCAGAAAGGAAACCCGTGATGAAACGAAATACATGGCCGTGGATCGCGGCTGCCTGTGTGTCCGCGGCGCTTTCGCTCTTCGCGCTCAACGCCAGCGCGACGCTAAAGCCCGGCGACGCCGCGCCCGACTTCACGACGCAGGCGTCGCTCGGCGGCAAGACCTACACGTACACGCTCGCCGACGCGCTGAAGAAAGGCCCCGTCGTGCTGTACTTCTACCCGGCGGCGTTCACGAAGGGCTGCACGATCGAAGCGCACGATTTCGCGGAAGCCGTCGACAAATACAAGAAATATGGTGCGACCGTGATCGGCGTCTCGCACGACAACATCGAAACGCTGACGAAATTTTCGGTCAGCGAATGCCGCAGCAAATTCCCGGTCGCCGCCGACGAGAACAGCAAGATCATCGATGCGTACGATGCCGGCATGCCGATGCATGCGTCGATGGCGAACCGCGTGTCGTACGTGATCGCGCCCGACGGCAAGGTGATCTACGAATACACGAGCCTTTCGCCGGACCAGCATGTCGCGAACACGCTGAACGCGGTGAAGGAGTGGGCCGCCACGCACAGGTAGCCCTGGGCGTATCGCTCAGATCGCGCGCGGCGGGTGATTCCGCCGCTTTCCTTTTGTACACGCCGCGCGCGTGTTCGCAGCCCCGGCGCGCTCACGCCTGCCCGCCGCGTGAATCCCCGTCGAGGTGATGTCGAATGCCGATTCTGGTTGTCCTCTTTGCATTGATCGCGCTGGTGTACGGCGCGGTGCAGGCCTTCTATATTCTGTCGCGGCAGTTTGGCTTCGCGGTGGCGACCGGTGTGGCCGTGATCGTCGTCGTCGCGTTGCTGCTGGCGATCGGGTGGTGGTGGCGACGCCGTCGCGAGGTGGCCCCCAACGTTCGCGACGGCGACTGGACGCACGAGCTGAAGGGCGCGTGGGGCGAGCTGAAACTGGCCGCCGCGAAGCGCTTCATGAGCGTGCGCACGGGCGACGCGGTCGGGGAGTTTATTTTCGCGGATCTCGTTCAGGCCGAGGCCGCGCATGCAGCGGGCGGCTGGCAGGTTGCGCTGACGGTCCGCAATGCAACGCAGCCCGTCTGGCACCTGCCGATGGCGAGCGAGCGGCAGGCGAAACAATGGGCGAGAATTCTTGCGCTCGCGGCGGCGCAAAAACTCTAGCGCCGGATAGCCGCGCGACGCCCCGAAAAGGCGTCGCGCCGTGCCATTCATTTATTCCACGGCAGGCGCCGCGCGGCCGCGACGCCGGTCACGCCGCGCTTCCCAGCGCACGCGCAGCCGGTCCATGTACAGATAGACGACGGGCGTCGTATAGAGCGTGAGCATCTGGCTCACGATCAGCCCGCCCACGATCGAGATGCCGAGCGGCGCGCGCAACTCCGCACCTTCGCCGCGCCCGAAGGCGAGCGGCAACGCGCCGAGCAGCGCGGCGCAGGTCGTCATCATGATCGGGCGAAAGCGCAGCAGGCACGCCTGGAAGATCGCGTCGCGCGAGGAAAGCCCATGCCGCGACGCTTCGATCGCGAAGTCCACCATCATGATCGCGTTTTTCTTCACGATGCCGATCAGCAGAATCACGCCGATCAGCGCGATGATGCTGAACTCCGTCTTGAAGAGCAGCAGCGCGAGCAGCGCGCCGACGCCCGCCGACGGCAGCGTGGAGAGAATCGTCAGCGGATGGATGTAGCTCTCGTAGAGTATCCCGAGCACGATATAGACGGCGGCGAGCGCGGCCAGAATCAGGATCGGCTGGTCCGACATCGACTGCTGGAACGCCTGCGCGGTGCCCTGGAAGCTGCCGCGTATCGTACCCGGCACGCCGATCTCCGCCATCGTCCGGTAGATGGCGTCGGTGGCGTCCGAGAGCGACTTGCCCGGCGGCAGGTTGAACGAGATCGTCGACGCGACGAACTGGCTCTGGTGATTCACCGAAAGCGCTGTTTTGCCCGGCCCGAAGCTCGCGATCGCCGACAGCGGGATCATCGTTTCCTTCGAGGTCGACACCGCCGCGCCCGCCGATGCGCTCGACTTGCCGCTCGCGGCAATCGAGTTGGTCGCCTGGTTGCGCGCGGAATCGGCGGCGATCGAGGCCGCGCTCGACGCGGTCGTGCCGGCCGTTCCGCCGGCTTTCGCGCTCGTGCTCGCACTCGTGGCTGCCGACGTGACGGTGCCGGCGGTCGCGTTGGTGGTCTGCGCGCCGCTCGCGCTGCCGCCCGACGTGCTGACCCAGATCTGGTTGAGCATGTCCGGGCTCTGCCAGTACTTCGGCGCGACTTCCATCACCACGTGATACTGGTTCAGCGGGTTGTAGATCGTCGATACCTGGCGCTGGCCGAACGCGTCGTACAGCGTGTTGTCGATCTGCGCCGGCTTGATGTTCAGCCGGGCGGCGGTGGCGCGGTCGATCGTGATCATCGCTTCGAGACCGCCTTGCTGCTGGTCGGAGTTGACGTCGGCGAGTTCCGGCAGACGCTGAAGCGCCTCGGTCAGCTTCGGCACCCACTTGTAGAGATCGGAGGTCGAATCGGACAGCAGCGTGAACTGGTACTGCGCGTTCGACTGCCGGCCGCCCACGCGGATGTCCTGCACCGCCTGCAGGAACGTGCGCGCGCCCGCGACGCTGCTGAGCGGCCCGCGCAGCTGCTGGATGACCTGGTCGGCGGAAAGGCCGCGCTCGCTCTTCGGCTTGAGCGTGACGAACATGAAACCCGAATTGGTCTGCCGGCCGCCCGTGAAACCGACCACGCTGTCGACCGCGGGATTCTTCTGCACGATCGCCGTCATCTGCGAGAACTTGAGCTTCATCGCCTGGAACGACGTGCTCTGGTCGGCCTGAATGCCGCCGACCAGCCGCCCGGTGTCCTGCTGCGGGAAAAAGCCCTTCGGGATGATGATGTAGAGCCACACGTTCAGGCCGATCGTCGCGACGAGGATCGTCGCGATCAGGCGCGGATGCAGCAGCGCCCAGCCGAGCGTGTGCTCGTAGCCGCGATGCATCGCCGTGAAGCCCCGTTCGAGCCAGCGCCCGAAGCGGCCTTCTGCCTTTTTCTCGTGATGCTCCTCGAGCAGGCGCGAACACATCATCGGCGTGAGCGTCAGCGAAACGATCAGCGACACGCCGATCGCGAGCGAAAGCGTCAGCGCGAACTCGCGGAACAGACGCCCGACGATGCCGCCCATCAGCAGGATCGGCAGGAACACCGCGACGAGCGAGATGCTGATCGACATCACCGTGAAGCCGACCTCGCGGGCGCCGAGCAGCGCGGCCTTCATGCGCGGCACGCCGTTTTCGATATGCCGCGAAATGTTCTCCAGCACGACGATCGCATCGTCGACCACGAAGCCCGTCGCGATCGTCAGCGCCATCAGCGAGAGGTTGTCGATCGAAAAGCCGAGCAGGTACATCGCGGCGAACGTGCCGATGATCGAGATCGGCACCGCGACGCTCGGAATCAGCGTCGCGCGCCAATTGCGCAGGAACAGGAACACGACCATCACGACGAGCGCGACCGCGATGATCAGCGTGCGCTCGGTGTCCTTCAGCGACATGCGGATCGTGGTCGAGCGGTCGGAGGTCGGGATCACGTCGACGTCGGCGGGCAGCGACGCTTTTAGCTGCGGCAGCATCGCCTTCACGCGGTCGACCGTCTCGATGATGTTCGCGCCGGGCTGGCGGTACAGGATCACGAGCACCGCGCGCCGGCCGTTGATGAGACCGAGATTGCGCAGATCCTCGACCGAATCGACGACTTCCGCGACGTCGGACAGATGCACCGCCGCGCCGTTGCGGTAGGCGATCACCAGATCCCTGTACTGCGCGGCCTTGGTGGCCTGGTCGTTGGTGTACAGCTGCACGTGGTTCGGGCCGAACTCGATCGAACCCTTCGGGCTGTTCGCGTTCGCGGCGGCGAGCGCCGCGCGCACGTCCTCGAGCCCGATGCCGTAGTGGAACAGCATCTGCGGTTCGAGCTCGACGCGCACGGCCGGATTGGTCGAGCCGCTCACGTCGACTTCGCCCACGCCGTCGACCTGCGACAGCGACTGCTGCAGGACCGTCGCCGCCGAATCGTACAACTGGCCCGCCTGCAGCGTGTTCGACGTGAGCGCGAGGATGAGGATCGGCGCGTCGGCCGGGTTGACCTTGTGGTACGTCGGGTTGCTGCGCAGGCTCGTGGGCAGGTCGGCGCGCGCGGCGTTGATGGCGGCCTGCACGTCGCGCGCCGCGCCGTCGATGTCGCGGTTCAGGCCGAACTGCAGCACGATGCGCGCGGAGCCGACCGAACTCGTCGAGGTCATTTCGGTGACGTCGGCGATCGAGCCGAGATGCCGTTCGAGCGGACTCGCGACGCTCGTCGCGACGGTTTCCGGGCTCGCGCCCGGCAGGCTCGCCTGCACGGAGATGGTCGGAAAATCGACCTGCGGCAGCGGCGCGACCGGCAGCTTGACGAACGCGAAGCTGCCGGCGAGCGCGATCCCGATCGCGAGCAGCGTCGTCGCGACGGGGCGGGAAATGAACGGACGCGACAGGTTCATCGCTCAGCTCCCCGCATCGGTGGCCGGGGGTGCGTCGCCCGGCGGTGCGTCGCCACGATGAAAGCGCGCGCGCACGCGCCGCGCGAGCGAATCGAAGCCGAGATAGATGACGGGCGTCGTGAAGAGCGTGAGCAGCTGGCTCACGATCAGACCGCCCGCGATCGCGATACCGAGCGGACGGCGCAGCTCGGAGCCGGCACCCGTGCCGAGCATCAGCGGCAGCGCGCCGAGGAGCGCGGCCAGCGTCGTCATCAGGATCGGCCGGAAACGTAGCAGACACGCCTGATAGATCGCCTCGCGGGGCGACTTGCCCTGTTCGCGTTCGGCTTCGAGCGCGAAGTCGATCATCATGATCGCGTTCTTCTTCACGAT
>CALFSF010000539.1 GCA_937917025.1 uncultured Paraburkholderia sp. | reverse complement strand
GATCGTCGTCGACAATCAATACGTGTGGCATTGCGTCTCGCAAACGTGGGAAGCGTTGGATGGTCGCACCGTCAGACGCGTGAAACCCGCCGGTGGCAGCACGCCCCGAGGCGGCGCGCGCTGCACGAACCGCACGACCGGTGTGCGGTGGTTTCCGGCCAGGATCCGCAATCTGGCGTCGAGACCCGGCTCGATCAGATCAAGCAACAATCCGGATCGGTGATCGAAGGGGGACGAAGACCAGATGCGTCTGCGCAACAATCGGCGGATGCGTAACAGCCCGAACGCCTCATTGTTGTGGATTTATCCATTGTACGGCTTTACCGCGACCCTACGCCTCTATCTTATGGCTATAAAACGCGGAGAAGCCAGCCCGGCGATCTGACGGACCGCACATGACGCGACCTCACACCGGCGCGCCGCGAGACGCATCACGCGTCTCGCGGCATCCAGCCGGAAATCGCCGCTCAGCCGTGCGGGAAAGGCCAGGGTTCGCCGGGCCTCGCCGGTTGCCCGGCGCCATTGGCCGCACCGTTCGCGGCACCGCTCGTGTCGTCGCCATTGCTTGCGGTATTCGCCGTGGCGGGCGCGGGTTGTCCGGGCGGGACGACGCTGCCGCCTTCCCCTTCCCAGCGATGCAGATCGCGGCTCAACGGTAACCGTGCGCCGCGGTGCCGCTGCGACCAGCGCCACGCGAGGATCCCGCCGACGGCCATCAACGCGCCGAAAATGCCTATTCTGGGTCGTGCCATGTCGAACTCCTCTTCATCGCAAATCGGGTAAATCAGACTGAAGCGAACGCTGGCGTGAACTGCGCGCCGGGCCGCATCGCGCGAAGCAGCCGGATGATGTGCCGCGCCGCTCCATCGACGCCGCTTACATCAGCGCACCGCCAGAACGCCCAGCAGAAAACCGATTCCCGCGCCGATGCCGACCGCCTGCCACGGGTTGTCGCGGACGTAGCGGTCGGTGTTGTCGACGGCCACGCGATAGCGCTGCTTCGCTGCCGACTGTGCGTCGCCGAGCGCAAGCTGCAGCGAATCGACATGCGTGCGCAGCCGTTCACGCAGCGCGTCGACGCCCTCGCCCGGCACCGCTGTCGCAAGACGCAGTATCTCTTCGGAATCTGTCAGCAGCACCCGCAGGTCGTCGACGATTTTCTGCTTGCCAAGCGCAAGCTGTACGGTGGTGGTGTCGCTCATGATCAAAAACGCTCCTCGTTGTCTGGATAACCACGCAGGAAAACTGCGGGGTTCAATGTGCCGCAAGCGGTGTCGTAGCGCTCGGGGCGGCGCGATCCATCCTCCTCGCCCGCAATACGCGATGGGCGCGACGCGGGCGCCATGAGTCAAGCCGCACGCAATCCGCGCGCCTGCCCCTGCCATCGCGCGTGCGCGCCGGCTCTTTTAGTCGATCGTTTTCCAGCCGACGAGTTCCAGGCGGTCCGGCCGGCGTTTGCGAAGCCGCATGTTCCGGTCGATATTGCCGAATCGCACAAGACAAACATGTCGCTAGTACCGTTTATCACGCGGGTCGCTGTCCATTGCGGGGCAAACAGCCGTTTGATCGTTCACATAGGGTCGCGCGCATTGCGGTGTAAGGCGCGCGAGTGGTTAAATCACATTTACGAGATAACCGGGCGGGCGCGGTTCGCCGATCGGGCGGACAGGCGTCGCTACAACGAAGAACATTTTTGCAGGACATCCTGTTTATGGCGTCAATCGATCTGGACCCGCCCGCTGTCGCCGCAGGCGGCGGCGCGGCGCAGACGAAGCAACGCGTCCCGGGCGCGGTGGCTGGCCTCAGGTCCTATGGCCTGCTGTACGGCTCGTCGCCAGTGATGCTCGAACTGTACGAGCAGATTGAACGCGTCGCGGCAACCGACGCAACCGCATTGATCATCGGAGAATCCGGCACCGGCAAGGAACTGATCGCCCGCACGATTCACGACCGGAGCGCGCGCCGCAATGCGCCGTTCATCGCCGTGAACTGCGGCGCGATTCCGGACGAGCTGATCGAAGCCGAACTCTTCGGCCACGAGAAAGGCAGTTTCACGGGCGCGGTGCAGGGACGCATCGGCTATTTCGAGCATGCGAACGGCGGCACGCTGTTCCTCGACGAAATCACCGAGATGGCACCGGTGCGGCAGGTGAAGCTGCTGCGCGCACTCGAGACCGGCACGTTCTTCCGGGTCGGCGGAAGCGAGCTGGTTCGCGGCGACGTGCGCGTGATCGCCGCGACCAACCGCGATCCGGTGGTCGCGATGAAGGAGAACGGGCTGCGCGAGGACCTGATGTATCGCCTCGCCGTGTTTCCGCTGCGCGCGCCGCCGCTGCGCGAACGCGAGAACGATCGCGAACTGCTCGCGCATTACTTTCTCGCGTCGATGAACCAGCAGGAAGGCACGAGCAAGACGTTCAGCAAGCGCGCCATCGAAACGCTGCGGACGTGGTCGTGGCCCGGCAACGTGCGCGAACTGAAGAACGCGGTGTACCGGGCGTTCATCCTCGCGGAAAAAACGGTCGAGCTGCCGCATCCGCACCTTGCGTCGCGCGTCAGGAAACCGGTCACGCAAGGCGATGCGATGAGCGTGTGGATCGGCACGCCGCTCGCGGACGCGCAGAAGCAGATCATCCTCGGCACGCTCAAGTACTGCGGCGGCGACAAGCGCCGTGCCGCGAAGGCGCTCGGCGTGAGCCTGAAGACGCTCTACAACCGGCTCGGTACGTACGGCAGCGAAGACGGCGTCGAAGAGGAAAGCGAGTAACCCGTGATTCGCCGTGGTCCGGCCATCGCGCGCCGGACATCGCCTGAACACGCCATCTTTATCCCGATCATGCGAAAGCTGACGCGCTTCGCCTCGCCCGGCTCTTTCTCTGAAAGTACGCCGCACGTCCGCGCTGCGCTTTCGCACGCCAGATGCCACGTCTTTTCAGAAACTTCGTTGATGTGCATCAGGATTTGCAATTGCTTGCACTTTTCTCCTGCCATTTACAAAACGCTTCCTGCAAAATGCAGCGGCAAGAAAAGACGTGAATAACGCGTCGTCTGGCCGTTGCCGCGCGAAGCGCGTGGCATACCGGCAGACGTCGCCAGCAGGAGCAAGACAGGCAATGATGATCAGGATGCACCGGGCCCACGGCGCCCAGCGGAAGCGCATATCCACGCGCCCCGCATTCTCCGCGCTCGCGACGCTTGCCGTCGTCGCGACAGTCAGCCTGAGCGGATGCAACTCGCTCTATTCAGAAGGCGCGACCGCCGGTGCCGGTATCGCTGGCGCCGGCATCGCATCCAGTGTCACGAGCAATGCAGCGGTCGCGACCGGCATCGGCCTCGGCGTCGGCGCC
>CALFSF010000538.1 GCA_937917025.1 uncultured Paraburkholderia sp. | reverse complement strand
CCGCCTCGACGCGGCCGATCTTGCGCTGGTTCGCGCCGGTAAAGGCGCCGCGCTCGTAGCCGAACAGCTCGGATTGCAGCAGATGATGC
This sequence comes from uncultured Paraburkholderia sp., assembly GCA_937917025.1. Classification (GTDB taxonomy): domain Bacteria; phylum Pseudomonadota; class Gammaproteobacteria; order Burkholderiales; family Burkholderiaceae; genus Paraburkholderia. The sequence goes on along the minus strand of CALFSF010000538.1, from coordinate 3,098 downwards.
GGAATCGAGCCGCAGTTGATCGCGACAAACGGCGCCTTGCGGCGCGGCGAACGTTCGTGAATCGCGAGCGCGGTCAGTTCCTTGCCGGTGCCCGATTCGCCGGAGATGAACACGCTCGCGTCCGTGTTGGCGACCTTGCGGATCGTGCGAAAGAGCTGCTGCATCGCTTCGCACGTGCCGACCATTTCGTCGTCGCCGGACACGGCGGCGCCCACCGCGAGGTCGGGATCACAGAGCGAGACCATGCCGAACGCATGGCCGACGAGGTAATCGATCGTCGCGCTCGCGACGGGCGTCTTCACGTAGTCGAAGCAGTAATGGCGGATCAGGCGTCGCGTTTCCGGGTCGGCGAGGCGCTCGTCCGTGGCGAGCGCGATCCAGCCGACCTGCTGCTGGCGCAGGCTCGCTTCGAGGCCCGCCAGGTCGCGCGGCGCGAAGCTCGTCAGATCGACGATGCCGGCACATGCCAGCTCCGGCTTCAGCAGCCGGCCGAGTTCGTGCGCCGAACGCGCGATCGCGACGGTCCAGCCGCGGCTTTGCAGATGGGCGGCGAGCGTCTCGTCCGGCACCCGCGCGACGTACAGCAGCGTGCGCACGGCATGGGCGTCGAGATGGCCGGCACTTTGCAGCGGCCCCGCGACCGCTTCGCGTGCCCCGATCGCCGGACCCGACTCGCGGGCGAGCGCCAGGCGTTGGCCCGTCTCCTGCTCGCGTTGCGCGGCGGTTTCCTTGCCGCGGGCGAGCGAGAGCCGCGAGCCCGCGCGAACGAGCGGAGTGACGGTATTCAGATGGGGTGATTCGCGCACGATCGACCTCGTATCGGTGACACGTCAGAAAGTGTAGGGAAACCGCATGCCGACGACAAAGTTCGGCGCGTCGGGCGTCAACCCCACCGACACCACGCCGTTGATCGTCAGGTGCTTGTTCACCACGTGATTCAATCCAAAATTCAGTACCGACGCGGTGGTTTCGCTGCCCGGCACGTTGACGTAGCCGCCGCCTGGCGACTTCGTCTTCGATGACGGCTCGATGGCCATCGTGTAGGAGATGCTGGCGGAATCCTTGTCCGAGAACGCAAGCGCGACGCCGCCGCCGAACTGCACGATGTCGCCGAGCTTCACGGTGGCGGGCTGCGTCTGGCCGGACACCGACGAGATATCCGCGAACGAACGGGCGATGTTGTACGTGTAGGACACACTGCCGAACAGCACGACCGGGTCATAGGTCTTCAATACCGACATACCCGCCGTGATATTCCAGAAGCCCGTGCCCGTGGGCAGCTTGCTCGGCGCGACGAGATTCGTGTTGTCGGGCGTGAGCTGGACGAGCTTGATGCCGAACGGCGACGTGCCGGTCGGCGCCTTGACGCGCAGGCTGCCGACCACGTCGGGAAGGTTGTTGGTTTCCTTCAGGAACTGGTAATAGATCCCGAAGTTGACGTCGCCGATCGCACTGGAATTGACCGACGCGTCCGACAGCGAATTGGCCGCGCCGCCCGCGCCGCCCACGATGAAGTCGCTGTGTCGATAGATGTACGGCACGTCGACGTCGACGCTCATGCGGTCCGTCAGACCGTAGCGCGTGTCGAGGTCGGCCATCACCTGGTGCGACTTCGTCTGGCCGAGATTGATGTTGCCGAGGAAGATCGCGTCGAGCGCGAGGAACCCGGACAGCTGCAGCTGGCGGCGGTCGTAATAGGTGTCGCTGATGCCCCAGTCGAGCGTCAGCTTGTGGTCGAAGAGCGGTGCGTGTTCGCGCTGTACGACGGCTTGCTCGGCCTCGGTGCGCACGGGTTCGGCCGCTTTCTGGGTCTGGCCGACCGTGCCGTCCGTGCCGGCGGAGCCGGCCGGCCCCGACGTGCCGGCCGTGGCGGGCGTCGCCCCCGCGGGCACGCCAGGCGCGCCGTTATCGGGCGAGGGCGGGTTGACCGGCACACCGGTCGCCGTACCTGTCGAGCCGCCCGGCGCCGGCGCCCCCGGGCTCACCTGGGCGAGCGGTGGAAGCGGCACGGGCAGGCCGTCCGCGCCGGGCTGTTCGGCGACCGCCTCCGAGCCGGCGGGGCCGCCGTAACCCGGAGCGCCGCGTCCACGCTGCGCCATCTCGAGGTTCGTGACCTGCCGCTCCAGCGAGTGAATCTGCCGTTGTTGTTCGTCGACGACGCGCATTAGTGTATTGAGCCGTTCTTCCACCGACTGGCCAGCGAGCGCCTGCGCACCCGCCCCCTGCGAGAGCGCGAACAGCATCACCGCGACTGGAATGGCCGCCAGTGCGCTGCGCGGCGCCCTGGTCCCTGAATCGTTGTTCATTCTTGTTCCCCCGGGAAAACAGCCGCGCGCCGCGGGTCTCCTTGTCGCAACGCGTTGCCGTTGGTACTGCCTGCGTCTGTTTTTACTGCGGTCTCAAGTCACGGGTGGCGGCCCGCCTTATCTCCTCGAGTTCTGCAGAGCCTGCAGGACGCCGATCTGTTGCAGCATTGCCGGTGTCATCTGTTGCGTCTGCAGGTGCAACATCAACTGGTTCCCGACCTGCTGGTTATTCCCCGCGATCTGTAGCATCTGCGCGATCGAACTGACCTGCTGCGCGGTGCTCGGGACGATGGTTTGCGTCGCGATGCCGGCCGGCGTCTGCAGTGCGACGGTGACGCCGCCCGTGCCGAACGCGATGCCAGCCTTGATCGTGCCGGAAGCGTTCGATGCGTTCGACGTCGCCGAATTCGTGCCGCCTGGTACGTTCGCCAGTTGTGCAGCGTTGTTGTTGAAATCGATCGTTGCCGCGTTCACGCCGATGTTGTGGTCACCCGCCACCTGCGTGACCTGCGAGATGCCGTTCACCGAGACGCCCTGTCCGCCGCTGGTCGTTGCGTTCGGATTGGCGCCGCTGTTGGCGGCGTTGGTCGCGTTCTGCTCGATGACTTTCGTCATCGTGCTGACCTGCGCGTTGATCTGGTTAGTGAGATTTTTCGTGACGGTGAGGGCGCCCTGGGCGATCGCCGCCGCACCGTTAGGCAACTGCCATTGGGAAAGGACGCTCAGCACGAACCCGGAGATCATCGGGGCGCCCGCGAATTTGCCGGTCTGATGCTCGAGTACGTCGTCGTC
>CALFSF010000537.1 GCA_937917025.1 uncultured Paraburkholderia sp. | reverse complement strand
CCAGCCGCACCGCCGGCCGCGCGGCGCCCACTGCTTCGAGGGAGGAGTCCCACCCGCTCACCGTCACATCGACCGGCAGCACCGCGACGCCATGCCGCTGCGCATCCTGAACCAGCTGCGACGGGGAATAGAAGCCCATCGGCTGACTGTTCAGCATGGCCGCCAGAAACGCCTCTGGTTCATGGCATTTCAGCCAGCTGCTGACATACACGAGCAGCGCAAAACTGGCCGCGTGACTCTCCGGAAAACCGTATTCGCCGAAGCCCTTGATCTGCTCGAAAATCGCCTCGGCGAAAGCCTGTTCGTAACCGCGTTCGCGCATGCCGTTGACGATGCGCTCGTAGTATTTCTGCAGATCGCCCTTGCGCTTCCATGCCGCCATCGCGCGACGCAACTGGTCCGCCTCGCCGGGCGTGAAACCCGCCGCGATGATCGCGATCTGCATCACCTGTTCCTGGAAAATCGGCACACCCTTCGTGCGCTCGAGCGCGGCCTTGAGATCGTCGTTCGGATAGCTGACTGGCTCGAAACCCTGTCGCCGCTGAAGATACGGATGCACGGCGCCCCCCTGGATCGGACCGGGTCTGACGATCGCGACCTCGATCACCAGATCGTAGAACGTCTGCGGTTTCAGTCGCGGCAGCATCGACATCTGCGCGCGCGATTCGATCTGGAACACGCCGACGGTATCGGCGCGCGAAATCATGTCGTAAGTTGCTTTATCTTCCGCTGGAATGTCCTGCATGTCGAAGCGCTCGCCGCGCTGCGCCGAAACCAGATCGAGCGCGCGACGGATCGCCGACAGCATGCCGAGCGCGAGTACGTCGACCTTGAGGAGCCCCAGCGATTCCAGGTCGTCCTTGTCCCACTGGATGACGCTGCGATCCGGCATCGCCGCATTCTCGACGGGCACGAGCCGCGTGAGCTTGCCGCGACTGATCACAAAGCCGCCGGAATGTTGCGACAGATGTCGCGGAAATCCGCGCAGTTGTCCGGCCAGCGAAGCCCATGCGCGAATGATCGGCGCCTCTGGCTTCAGCCCCGACTCTTCGAACCGTTTGAGCAGATCCGTGCCGCTGTCGAACCACTGATGCGATTTCGCGACCGCATCGACGATCTGCGGATCGATGCCGAGCGCCTTGCCCGTTTCGCGCAGCGTGCCGCGCGTGCGATACGTCGACACGGCCGCGGCAATCGCGGCCCGATCGCGCCCGTACTTTCCATAGATGTACTGGATGACTTCCTCGCGCCGCTGATGCTCGAAATCCACGTCGATATCGGGCGGCTCGCCGCGCTCCCTGCTGATGAAGCGCTCGAACAGCATGTTGCCGCGCACCGGATCGACCTCGGTGATGCCCAGGCAATAACACACCGCCGAATTGGCCGCCGAACCGCGTCCCTGACACAGGATGTGCTGGCTGCGCGCGAACCGGACGATGTCGTAGACCGTCAGAAAATACGGCTCGTATTTCAGATGGGCGATGAGTTCGAGTTCGTACTCGATCTGCGCGCGCACGTCGTGCGGAATGCCTCCCGGAAAACGCCGGTGCGCGCCGATGTACGTTTCCTGCCGGAGATAGGCGCTCGGCGTGGTGCCTTCAGGGACGAGTTCATCGGGATACTCGTATTTCAGTTCATCGAGCGAAAACGTGCAGTGCGCGAGGATATTCACCGTCTCGCTGAGCACGTATCCCGGATACAGGTTAGCCAGCCGCAGACGCGAGCGCAGATGCTGCGCGGCATTGGGCGAAAGGTCGTAGCCGCACTCATGGACCGGCCGGCCGGCACGGATCGCCGTCATCGTGTCCTGCAGCGGTTTGCGCGAGCGCACGTGCATCACGACGTTGCCAAGCGCCACCACCGGCACGCCCCGCTGCTGCGCGATATATTCGATGGCGCCGCGATGGATGTCGTCCATCGCGCGCTGATGCAGGACGAGACCGCACCACGCGCGGCCGGAGAACGTCTCTCCGAGCCATTCCAGTTGCACATCCAGCGCCTCTT